>CAJBHN010001114.1 GCA_903952805.1 uncultured Myxococcales bacterium
CAGCTGGGCGATGCGGGCGTCGGCGAGCCCATGCTGTTTGGCGGTCCACATGAGGTCGACGTCGACGGCGTCGAGGCTGCCGCTGGCCTTGACGTTATTTTCGACCGCGACAATGCGCTGGATGTTGTGGGCGAACCAGGGGTCAAAGCCGGTGTGGGCGCAGACGGCCTCGACACTGGCGCCGCGGCGGAAGCACTCGGCGACGATCCACGGGCGCTCGGGGGTGGGCGTCACGGTGCGCGCCAACAGGTCTTGCAGCGTGTCGTCGCCGACGGCCTCGCCGCCGGTCTTCTTGATGCCCTCGACCTCGAGGCCCGCGACGCCGAGTTCCAGCGACCGCAACGCCTTGCCAAAGGCCTCTGGAAACGTGCGCCCGATGGCCATGGCTTCGCCGACCGACTTCATTTGCGTCGTCAAACGGCGTTCGGCGCCGCGGAACTTCTCGAAGTCGAAGCGGGGATGCTTGACGACGACGTAGTCGATGCTGGGCTCGAAGGCGGCCTTGGTCTTTTTGGTGATGTCGTTGTCGATTTCGTCGAGCGTGAAGCCCACGGCGCACAGCGCGGCGACCTTGGCGATGGGAAAGCCGGTGGCCTTGGACGCCAGCGCCGAGCTGCGGCTCACGCGCGGGTTCATCTCGATGACGACCATGCGGCCGTCTTTGGGATTGATCGCGAACTGCACATTGCTGCCGCCGGTCTCGACGCCAATGGCCCGCAGGATGAGAATGGCGGCGTCGCGCAGGGTTTGCACTTCGCGATCGGTCAGCGTCTGAATCGGCGCCACGGTGATGGAATCGCCGGTGTGCACGCCCATCGGATCGAGGTTTTCGATGCCGCAGACGATGATGCAGTTGTCGTTTTTGTCGCGCACAACCTCGAGTTCGAGCTCCTTCCACCCAAGCAGGCACTCTTCGATGAGCAGCTCGTGGGTGGGGGACGCGTCGAGGCCGAAGCTGGCGATGCTGGTCAATTCCTCGTCGGTGCGGGCGATGCCGCCGCCGGTGCCACCCATGGTGAACGAGGGGCGGATGACGATGGGCATGCCGAGTTCGACGGCGGCGGCGCGGACCTCGTCCATGGTGTGGCACACGACGCTCTTGGCGCTGCCGAGACCAATCTCGGTCATGCAGCGCTTGAAGCGCTCGCGGTTCTCGGCTTTGTCGATGACGTCGGCGTTGGCGCCGATGAGTTCGATGCCCAGGCGGGCCAGCGTGCCGTCCTTGTCAAGGGCGATGGCCAGGTTCAGCGCCGTTTGACCGCCAACGGTGGGCAGCACGGCATCGGGACGCTCGAGCTCGAGGATGCGGGTCACGACATCGGGTACCAACGGTTCGATGTAGGTCGCGTCCGCCAACTCAGGGTCGGTCATGATGGTGGCGGGGTTGCTGTTGACGAGGATGACCCGGTACCCACAGGCCTTCAGCGCCTTGACGGCTTGCGCGCCCGAGTAGTCGAACTCGGCGGCCTGGCCGATGACGATTGGGCCGCTGCCAAAAACGCAGATGCTCTTCAGGTCGGTTCTACGAGGCATGGGTTCTCTCCGTCGTGACGGCACGCGATGACCTCTTGCGAGCGCCGGCGCAAGGCCCGACGCTTCGCGTCAGCCGACCAGCTCAGAACCGTTTCGAGGTGCCGCGTGTTGATGGGTGAAAAAGTGCGACTCCGAGCCCTGGAGCGTCTCGATCTGCCAACGGTGGTGCGGTGGTTTGGCGATCCCGAGGTGCGGGCAAGCCTCGCCCGGGTCGACGTGGTGTCCCTGGCCGAGGAGG
>CAJBHN010001115.1 GCA_903952805.1 uncultured Myxococcales bacterium
ACTGGCTGGTCGGGACGAGCACCTTGCCGCCGAGGTGGCCACACTTCTTCTCGCTGGCGAGCTGGTCCTCAAAGTGGACGCCAGCAGCACCGGCTTCGATCATGCCGCGCATCAGCTCGTAGGCGTTGAGCGAACCGCCGAAGCCAGCCTCGGCGTCGGCCATCAACGGCACCAGCCAGCGCTCGACGCTGCTCTTGCCCTCGGCGTGCTCGATCTGGTCGGCGCGGAGCAGGGTGTTGTTGATCTTCTTGACGAGCATCGGCACCGAGTGGGCCGGATAGAGGCTCTGGTCGGGGTACATCGCGCCGGCGTCGTTGGCGTCGGCGGCCACCTGCCAGCCCGAGATGTAAATCGCCTGCAAGCCGGCTCGCACCTGCTGCATGGCCTGGTTGCCCGTCATGGCGCCGAGGGCGTTCACGTAGTCCCCGGTATGCATGATCTCCCACAGCCTCTCGGCCCCCAGGCGGGCGACGGTGTATTCGATCTGGTAGCTGCCCCGCAGACGGGCCACGTCGGCTTCGCTGTAGGTGCGGGTGATGCCCTCGAAGCGGGCGGGAACTTTCTTCTTCGAGCTCATGGACATGGCGTACCTCTCCTGTGCCGGCGTGGAGTCGCCTCCGCCGGTGTTGGTCGTCAAACGTGTGGGTCGTCGCGGTTGTCGCGGTCGTCGCGGTCGTCGTCGAACTGCGGATCAGGTCTGGAGCAGGGCGTAGGCGGGGATCGTCAAGAACTCCGCCAGGGTGGGAGCGAGCGACATGCCGAGGAACAACTCCCTGGCCTCGCGTACACGCAGGCCATCCAGGGCCTGTGTCTCTTCATCGAGGGTTTTGCGCAGCCGGGCTGCGGTCAGCGGCGCGCCGCCGACGTCGGCGCCGTGATGCAGCCACTGCCACACCTGGGCGCGGGCGATCTCGGCGGTGGCGGCGTCTTCCATCAGATGGTCGATGGGCACACAGCCGTTGCCGTCGAGCCACGCAGCCAGGTAGGTCACGCCAACCCGGAGATTGTGCCGCAGCCCGGCCTCGGTGCGCTGACCGGCGACGGGGGCCACCAAGGCGTCGCGGGAGGCGATGACGTCGTCGCGCTTCACGTGCAGTTGGTTGTCGTGGGTGCCCAGCACGCCTTGAAAGACCGACATGGCCAGCTCGACCAGGCCGGGGTGGGCGACCCAGGTGCCGTCGTGGCCGTTGGTGGCCTCGCGCTCTTTGTCGGCCCGCACCTTGGCGAAGGCGGCGTCGTTCTTGGCGGGGTCAAGCTTGACGGGGATGAAGGCCGCCATGCCGCCCATGGCGAAGGCTCCGCGGTGGTGACAGGTCTTGACCAGCAGCTGCGAGTAGGCAGCGAGAAAGCCCTTGTCCATCGTCATCGCCGAGCGGTCCGGCGTGACGAAGGTGGCGTCGGCCTGCTGGCGCTTGATGGCTGAAAAAATGTAGTCCCAGCGGCCGCAGTTGAGGCCGACGATGCGATGACGCAGGGCATGGAGGATCTCGTCCATCTCAAACGCTGCCGGCAGCGTCTCGATCAGCACGGTGACCTTGGTGCTGTGCTGGGGGACGCCGGCGCCTTCTTCGATGGCGCTCAAGACGTCGTCGACGAACGCGGCCTCTTCCATGCGCTCCAGCTTGGGGACGTAGAGGGACGGCGTGTGCTTCGACGCCAGCTGGGCTGCGGCGTTGTGCATGAGGTAGCCGGTGGCGTCGACAATGAAGCCGCTGGTGACGGCGCCGTCGACGGTGACGTGGCGCTCGTCGAGGTGCAGGCCGCGGGGGCGGGCCATGAGCACGGCTGTGCGCTCGTTGAGGGCGTAGTGTTTGCCGCTGCGCTCGTCGCTGAAGGTGAGGGTGCCGCGCACGGCGTCGCGCAGCGAGAGTTGCCCGGTCACCAGATTGGCCCACGTGGGCGACGTGCTGTCTTCGAAGTCGGCCATGAAGACGTCGGCGCCGCTGTTGAGGGCGTTGATGACCATCTTTGGATCGACGGGGCCCGTGATCTCCACCCGGCGACGGCGCAACGAGGTGGGGATCGACGCCACCTGCCAATCACCGGTGCGCAACGCCGCGGTGTCGGCCCGGAAGTCCAGACGCTCGCGACCGTCGTTGAGACGGGTCTGGCGGTCGAGGCGGGCCTGCAACAACGCCTGGCGCCGGGCCTCGAAGCGGCCGTGCAGGGCGCCAATCAGGGCCACCGTGGCCGCCGGAAACGCTTCCGCCTGCTGGGGAGCGGAGCCGTTCAGATGTGCGATGCTGCGGTGCGCCATAACTGCCCCTGGTGACTTGTCTATTGTCTGCACGATGCGCTCGGTTGTCACCAGGTCGAGTGACAACAACAGCGTGTTTCACTGGTTTACCATGTGCCATGTTGTGCTTGTAAAGTTGTGAGGGTGCTTGCGCCCGCCGCTGTGAACCCGAGGCTGCTTCATGACCCCAGCGCCCAAAACGCCCCCCTCGCCCCGGCTCGGCCAGAAATTGCGGGCGCTTCGTCGACGTGAAGGTCTGACGCAGCAGCAGCTCGCCGAGCGCCTCAAGGTGTCGCCGGCGTATTTGAACCTGATCGAAAACGGCAAGAGGCCCCTGCCAGCCCATCTGTTGATTGCCCTCGCCCAGCTGTTCCAGCTCGACCTGGCCGCCTTCGCCGCCGACGACGACGTCGACCTCAACTCCGATTTGATGGAGGTCTTTGGCGATCCCCTCTTTGACAACGCCGAGCTGGTGCAGGGCGACATCAAGGAATTCGCCCAGAGTCAGCCCGCCGTCGCTCGCGCCACCGTCACGCTGTATCGGGCCCTTCGTCAGGCGCGTCTGGGAGGCACCGCTGTGGAGGGCAAGGTCCCCGACAGCGAGACCGGTGTCCCCTCCGACGACGTGTCGGACTTCCTGCAGAAGCACATGAACAGCTTCCCCGACGTCGAGGACCTCGCCGAAAGCATGCGCCGGGACGCCGGCGCCGACCGCGACGAACTCGGTCGGGCCCTGGTGCGCTTTCTCGAGGAGCGGTTGGGCGTCACCGTGCAGGTCGCTCGCGCCACCGCTGACCCAACCACGCTGCGCCGCTACGATCCGGCTCGCAAACTCATCGTCGTCAGCGAGCTGCTGCCTCCTCGCAGTCGCAACTTTCAGCTCGCCCACCAGATTGGCTTGCTCATCGGCAAGGACGTCTTTGATCGGCTGATCACCGACCCGGTGTTGTCGACGACGGAGTCCCGTTCCCTGGGGCGCATCGCCCTCGCCAACGCCTTCGCCGGCGCCGTCAGCATGCCGTACCTGCCGTTCCTCGAAGCCGCCGAGCAGGTGCGCTACGACATCGAGCTGCTGGGGCATCGCTTTCGCACCAGCTTTGAGCAGGTCTGCCATCGGCTCTGCACCCTGCGTCGTCCCGGTGCCGTCGGGGTGCCCTTCCACTTTTTGCGGGTCGACCTCGCTGGCAACATCTCCAAGCGCTTCTCGGGTTCGGGGATTCGCTTCGCCCGCTACGCCGGCGCGTGTCCCCGCTGGAATGTATTTTCGGCGTTCATGACGCCGGGCATGATCAAGACCCAGGTCAGCGAATTCGAAGACGGCTCCCGCTACTTCTGCGTCTCGACGACGATCCGCAAGGTCAGTCAGGGCTACACCCAACGCCACGCCTTGCATGCCATCGGGCTTGGGTGCGAAGTCGCCCATGCCAAGAGGCTCGTCTACGCTGACGGCGTCGCCCTCGACCACGTCGTCCCCGTCGGCGTCACCTGCCGCCTGTGCAACCGCGGCGACTGCAGCGAACGGGCCCATCCGTCGCACCGCACCCCCTTGTCCGTCGACGAGAACGTCCGGGCTTCGAGCTTCTACCGCTCGGTGCTGCCGGTGGTGGGCTGAGCGTTGCGCGCGCTCAGGTACCGGGGCATGAGCACGACGAAACCAGGGGTGATGAGATGAAGATCGCGGTGCTTGGGGCGTCCGGTGGAATTGGCCGCTTGCTCGTCACGTCAGCGGCGGCTGCAGGTCATGGCGTGGTCGCTGTCTCCCGCGGCGACGTCACGGTCCCCGCTGGCGTGCGGGTGATGCGTGGCGACCTTGGCAACGTCGTTTTCCTCGAGAGCTGCTTCGACGACTGCGATGTTGTCGTGTCTTGCCTGGGCCTGCGACTGAAGGGCCTGGCGCCGTGGAACCGGCCCGAGGCCCCCGACTTTCTCGACAGCAGCGCCGACGCCATCATCGCCGCCATGAAGGGCCGGGGCCTTCGTCGCCTCATCGCCGTCAGCTCGTCGGGCATTGGCGACAGCGCGCCGATGCTGCCCGGGTTCTTCAAGGCCTTCATCGCGTTGAGCGCGATGCGCCACGTCTGGCCGGCCCTCAATCGCATGGAAGAGCGCTACGCCGACAGCGGCCTCGACGTCACCTTTGTCCGTCCGACCGGTTTGAGCGATGGGCCGGCCACCGGCAACATCGTGGAGGCCAAGACGCTCGTGGGCCAGGCACAGATTGCCCGCGCCGACGTCGCCGCCTGGATCCTGGCCGAGCTGCAGCGCCCCCAGATCCGTCGTGCCGTCGTCATCACCACCACGGGCGCTGGCTGACGGTCGGCCGTCAGCCGTCTTCGCTGACGTCGATCGGGGCGGGCTTCACCGGCTTGATGAAGCAGGCCTGCACGCCGCGACCGGCCACCGCGGTGACCCGCAGCTCCAGTTCGGCCCAGCTGACGACGTCACCGACGACTGGCGGTCGCTCCAACAGCGACAAGACCAGACCGCTAACGGTGTCGACTTCGTCGTGTTCGAGGGGGCGACCGATGAACTCGCCCAGTTCGTCGAGGCGGGCGATGCCGAGGGCGACGGTGCCATCGCCCTGGGCGCGGACGGGGACGGCGCTGGCGGTGCCGTCGGAGACCTCGCCGACGACCTCCTCAAACAGGTCTTCGATGGTGATCAAGCCGTCGGTGCCGCCGTGCTCGTCCATGACGACCGCGATTTGGGTCTTCTGCCGGCGCATGAGCGACAGCACGACGTCGAGGCGGGTGGTCTCGGGCACGAAGGGCACCGGGCGCACGGTGGCGGCGTCGAGGGGGCGGTCCTCGACGAGGAGCTTGAGCAAGTCGCGGATCAACACCATGCCGCGGATGTGGTCGAGGTTGCCTTCGTAGACCGGGTAGCGACCGTGGCGCGCGGTCAGCAAGATGCGGCGAATCTCGGCCGGGCTTGCGCCCCACGGGATGCCGACGGTGCGGACGCGCGGTGTCATGACTTCCGACGCCATGCGCTCGCCGAAGTCGAACAGTTCGCCCAGCACGGCGCCGGCGTCGACGGACAGCACGCCCTCGGCGACGCTCTCCTCAACGATGGAGCGCAGGTCTTCTGGCGTCGGCGGCGGGCGGGTGGTGTCGCGGGCCACGCCCAGGAGACGCAGCAACGCGCTGCCGAGGGCGTTGAGTCCCAACACCAGCGGGTACACCGCGCGCCGGACCAGCGACATGGGGCCATAGACGCGAATGGCGGCGGCCTCGGCATGCTGCAGCGCCAGGGTCTTTGGCACCATCTCGCCCAGCACGATGTGCGTGTAGGTCAGGGCAGCGAGCGCCAAAATGCTGGCGACGACATGGGGTGAAAACCACGCCGGCAAACCCAACGACGTCACCGGGCCCTCCAGGGCCTCGGCGAGGCGGTGCTCGCCGTACATGCCGAGGCCGAGGCTCGCAAATGTGATGCCGAGTTGGGCGGTGGCGATGAAGCGGTCGGTGAGGACGGGATCGTTGAGCACCACCAACATGGCGGCGGCCGCGACGTCGCCGCGGTTGGCTCGCTGTTCGATCGCCGAGCGCGGCGCGCTGATGAGCGCGAATTCGGCGGCGACGAAGAGGCCGTTGAGCACGATCAGGGACAGGACGATGAGGGCGGTGATCATGACGCCTCTCCGTTGCTCGACGGCCGGGGCCGCACCGCCACCGTGCGGACCGCCGATGGGGTGCGCTCCAAGATGGTCACCTCGACACCGTCGATGACAAAGCGTTCGCCGGCGGCGGGCAGTCGACCAAGCAAGCCGGTGATGTGGCCGCCCAGCGTCGCGGCTTCACCAGTCCACCGCACACCCAACCAGGGTTCGGCCTCTGCCAGTGGCGTCGTGCCCGGCAGCTTGACGCGACCGTCGGGCAGGCGCTCCATCTCGCTGGGCTCTCCCTCTTTCAGTTCGTCGGCGATGTCACCAAAGAGTTCACCCAGCACGTCTTCGACGCTGATGATCCCCTGCACGCCGCCAAATTCGTCGACGACGATGGCCTTGGAGCTGCGCTCCTCCTGCAGCACCTGGATGATGCGGTCGCCCGTCAGCAGGTCGGGCACAAAGGGAATGCGTCGCAACATCTGCCGCAGCGGCGGAATGGGTTGTTGCCGCGCATAGAGCCCGGTGAATTCCTTGGCCGACACCGTGCCGATGATGCTGTCGAGGGTGTCTTCGTAGACGGGCAAGCGGCTGTAGGGGCTGGCCAGCAATTGTCGCAGCACCTCGTCAATCGGCGTGGAGACTTCGATGGCCAGCATGTCGCCGCGCGGCACCATCAGCTGGCGAGCCGTGCGCTGTGACAAACTGAGACCGCGCTGCAACTGCCGATGGGCTTCGGGACTCAGGGCGCCGCCCCGCTTGGACTCCCCCAGCAGCAGCTCGATCTCGCCGGTGGTGTGCACATGCTGATGACCGCCGGGCTCGATGCCGAAGGGCCGCAGCAGCAGCAGGGCGCTGCCGTTCAAGACCGAGATGAGGGGTCGAAACAGCGTCGTCGACAGCCGTACCGGCACCACGACAAACAGCGCGACCTCGAGGGGAAATTGCAGAGCCAGAGACTTGGGCACCAACTCGCCGAGCACCACCTGCAACACCGTCAGGACGACGAGCACAGTGATTGCGGCGGCGCTGATGGCGACTTCGGGCGCCAGGCCTGCATCGGTCAACATCGACGCCAGCGACACGCCAATGGTGGCCTGGCCGAAGGCGCCCACCAGCAGGCTCGCGAGGGTGATGCCCACCTGACAGGCGGCGATGGCGCGGTCGAGGGCGACGCCGTCGTGCAGCAGGTCCATGAGTTCGGCGGCGCGCAGGCTGCCAGCGCGGGCGCGGGCGGCAATCTTGCTGCGCGGAGCCGCGACCAGCGCAAACTCGGTGGCGACGTAGAGGGCGTTGATGCTCACCATCAACATCACCACCAACCAGGGCATCGCTGCTGACAAGACCGACCTCCAGACCCACAACGGATCATGTCCCAGGCTTGTGACCGAGCCGGGGCGTTTCGTCCACGACTGCGTTTACGGGGCCGTCGTCGGGGTCGTCGTCGGGGTCGTCAGCGCTTCACCGAGCAGCTTGGTCCCAGACACGACCAGCACGATGCCAAGGGCAACGCGCAGGCCCCGCAACGTCAAGCGTCCTGCCGCCAGCCATGAGCCCACCATGCCACCCAGCAGCACGACGACGGCGAAGGCGGCCGTGACCGGGGGCAGGGTGGTCAAGCCCCCGCGCCAGGCCAGGGTCGTCAGGCCCGTCAGCGAGTTGACGACGATGAAGGCGGCGGCGGCGGCGGCGGTGCGGCGGGGATCTTCGATGCGCAGCAAGATCAACAGCGGCGACAAAAAGATGCCGCCGCCGATGCCGGTCAGCCCCGACAACACGCCCAGCAGCAGGCCGACGACGAGGAGGGCCGCGGGGGGCACGCACCGCGTGGGTTCGCCGGGATCTGACGGGGTGTGCTGGGGAAGGATCAGCCTCGTCGCCGCCACCAGCAGCGCCGCCCCCAACAGCCCCCGGTAGGTCGTTGCTGGCAGGTCGATGAGGCCGCCCAGCATGGTGCCCGGCACCGAGCCGAGCACCAAAAAGCCCAGGGTGCGCCATGGCATGACGCCGGCCCGCCACAACCGCAGGCTGCCGAAGCCGGCGACGACGACGTTGAGCACCAGCGCCATCGGTCGCATCGACGCTGGCACCACGCCAAAGAGCCCAAACAGGGCCAGGTACGCCGTGGCCCCCCCGTGCCCGCTGGTCGAGTACAGGCCCGCCGCCAACAGCAGGCTCATCGTCAGCAGCAACAGCTCCACCGAGGGGGTCGTAAGGTCCACCGCGCTCTCCTTGCAGAACACTGGAGGCCGTCACAGGGGGGGATCATCGCCGCCACGGTGAGATCAGCTGCTGCGGGCGTGAGCGACATCTGTCGCAGGGGCATCGAGCCCCCTTGAGGCCGTGTTGCGAGGCGACCTCGAGGCCGCCGCGATGACCGGGACGGCGCCGGCATCGTCACCGCCATCGCCGCCGAAGTGTGAGCGGCGCCTTGATCAAACCCGCTGGCCACGCGGCGCGTCAAACGCCATACCGACGGCATGGCTCGCGCGCGTTTTCTCGAAGCCCTGTCGGCGGGGCCACTGGTATTTGATGGTGCCATGGGCACCCAGCTCCACGAGCGCGGCGGCGCGCCCAACAAGAGCTTCGACGAAATGTGTTTGAGTCAGCGCGACCTCGTGGAGTCCGTCCACCGCGCCTATCTGGCTGTCGGCGTCGATGTCCTGCAGACCAACAGCTATGGCGCCAACCGCATCGGACTGACCACCCACGGCCTTGGAGATCGGGTCGTCGAGATTTGCATCGCTTCGGTGGCCGCCGCCCGCGCCGCCATCGCCCACAGCGGTCGCGAAGCCTTCGTCGCGGGCAGCGTTGGACCTTCGGGGCTGCGCCCCAAGGACCTCATGCGGGCCCGCACCCGACGTCAGGTGTTTGAGGCCTATCGCGAGCAGACCACGGCGTTGGTGCAGGCCGGCGCCGACCTGTTGATCTTCGAAACCTTCGCCTACCTCGGCGAACTCGAACTCGCCGTCGAGGCCGCCTACGGCCTTGATGTGCCCATCATCGCCCAGGCCCGCTTTGGCCAGCGCGCCAACGACAGCCGCAGCGACGGCCACCTCGACCACACCGACGACGGCGCCACCCCCGAGGAGGTGGTTACCCGCATGGTCGAACTCGGCGTCGACGTCGTCGGTGCCAACTGCGCCCTCGGACCCGAGGCCTTGCTCGACGTCGTGGCCCGCATGGTGACCATGCACAAGGAAGGCAAGGGGCCGCCGGTCATCATGCAACCCAACGTAGGCCAGCCCCGCGTCGTCGACGGCCGCACGTTGTTTTCGTCGCCCGAGACCTATGGGGTCGTGGCGCGGCGGGCCTTCAAGGCCGGCGTCGCCATTGTCGGCGGCTGCTGTGGCACGGGGCCTGAGCATATCCGGCGGGTGGTGGCGGCGGCACGGATGGTGTCTGGTCGGTCGGCGCCGATGATGTCGGTGGCGACGACGTCGACGCGGGCCGAAGGCATGGAGCCGGTGGCGTTCGCAGCGCGCTCGCGCCTGAGTCAGAAGCTCGCCGACGGCAAGTTCGTGGTGTCGGTGGAGCTCTTGCCGCCCACCGGGCTCGACCCGACGGCGACCCTGGAAAAAATCGGTGTGCTCGAGCGCGGCGGCGTCGACGCCGTCAACATTCCCGACGGACCACGGGCCACCGTGCGGATGTCGAATCTGGTGCTGGCGCGCATGGTGGTCGAGCGCTTTTCGCGCATCGAACCCATCCTGCATGTGTGCGCCCGCGACCGGAATCTGTTGGCGTTGCAGGCCGACCTCATCGGTGCCCACGTCTCGGGCATTCGCAACACCGTCATCATCACCGGCGACCCGCCCAAAGTCGGCGACTACCCCGACGCCACCGCCGTCTTCGACCTCGACAGCATCGGCTTGCTGGGCATGGCCAACGGCCTCAATCGCGGTCTGGATCCGGCCGGCAAATCCATGAAGGGCCAGACGTCGTTTGTGCTGGTCACCGGCGCCGAACCCGCCGCCCTCGACCTCGAGAGGGAACTCTCGCGGCTGCACGACAAACGCTCGGCGGGTGCTGAACTCGTGATGACCCAGCCGGTCTTTGATCCCGAGACCTTGATGGCGTTTCTGCAACGCTGCCGGCCGCTGGGGCTCAAGGTCGTCGTCGGCATCTTGCCGCTGGCATCGTCGCGCAACGCCGAGTTCCTGCATCACCATGTGCCCGGCATGCGCATTCCCGACGACGTGCGGGCCCGGATGGCGAAGGCGGGCGAAGGGCCTGCCGCCGCTGCCGAGGGCGTGGCCATCGCCGCTGAAGCCCTGCGGGCCATCCGCCAGAGTGCTGGCGACCAGGTGGCCGGCGTCTACATCATGCCGCCGTTTTCCCGTGTGGAACTGGCGCTGCAGGTCCTTGAGCGCCTGTGAGCGGCGCCATGACGACGACCCTGGTGGGGACGATGGCGGTCGCGGCGGCGTTGTCGTTGGGCTGCGCCCGGCAGCCACTGGTGCCGACGACGACACCGACCACGACACCGACAACGACGACAACGACGACAACGAAGACCGATGTGACGCTGCCGACGTCGCTGCTGGTGGTGGCGCCCCATCCCGACGATGAGGTCTTGATGGCCGGCGGCCTGATGGCGGCGATGCGGCGGGCGGGTCGACCCGTCAGCGTCGTCATCGTCACCAACGGCGACCTCGGCTGTGGGCGGGATGGGTTTGTGCGCGAAAGCGAAAGCATCGCCGCGCTGGCCCTGCTCGGGGTGGCCGAAAACGACGTGGTCTTCCTCGGCTACCCCGATGGTCACCTGGCCCAATTCGGGAATCATGCGCTTGGACCGGTGCAACGGGTCGGTGTCGACGGCGTCTGCGCCCCGGCGAGCACCACCATCGCCCGCCGCGGCCGCCATGGTCGCGATGCGCATACAGACCGGACGGGTGAGGCCGGTGTGTTCACCGCGCCATCGCTCGTCGCTGACCTGCGGGCGGTCATGGAGCGGGTCAAGCCCGCCGCCGTGGTGGTCACCCATGACATCGACGACCACCCCGACCACGCTGCCGTCGCCGTGTTCACCCGGCGGGCGCTGGAAGATATTGGGCAGGGCTCGCTGCTGCTGCGGTCCATCGTTCATCTGGGGGCCTGCTGGCCCCAGGGCAGCCAACGTCGCGGGCCGTGTTCGAGTGCGCCGTTTCAGCCCACTACGCCGATGCCTCCTCTGCCTCCACCGTTTGGCAACTATGTCCCCCAACTCCGCGTGCCGACCTCGCTGCCGACCTCGCTGCCGACGCACGATGGCCCCGAGCGAAAGATGCAAGCCATTGCGACCTTCGTCAGCCAAACCGGACCGACGCCCACCACCGATTGGCTGGCGTCGTTTGCCCGCCTCGATGAGCCGTTTTTTCCGGTGCAGCTGGAGGCGGGACCTGCCGGGACCCTGGTCAGGGTCGGAGGCAGCGCTGTGGCTGCCGACGTGCGCTGTCGTGTCGACGCTGGTGTCGACGGTGGTGCCAATGGCTGCGAGGTCGACGCCGGCTATCGCCTGGTGCTGCCGTCGTCGTCATCGGCCCCGTTGCGGGCTGAGGTTGTCACTGCGGCGGGCGTGGCGGTGGGCGCCGTCGCCGTCCTTGCCACCGACGTGCTCGCTGGAGCCCGGTGGACGATCGGGGTGGATCATCGCGGTGATGACGGCGGCGTCGTGGAGGTGACCGTGCGCCGCGACGGTGTGTTCATTGGCCTCGTGGTGGACCCGCAGCCGACGACCAGCACCCCGTAAGCCCCCCGTAAGCCCCCCGGCGGGCACCTGACTTTCATCGGGGCCTGATGGCAGCTGATGGCAGACGGTGCGCTACGGGGCATGGCCGCGCCGAGCTCGGGTCTTTCACGCCACCGGGACGACGCCATCGCGTTGCGGCGTCTCGGTTGGCGCCCGCCAGGCCCATACGACGCCCACGATGGCTCCCAGCAGGCCGGCCACCATCAGGGCCGTCGAACCCTGGGCCAGCAGGGCCCAGACCTCCTTGGCGGCGCTGGTGCCTCCCAGCGCGGGGGCGGCACGTCCGGCCAAGAACCAAAACCAGCCGTAGCCCAGGCCGCCCAGGCTGGCTGCCAGGGCCGCACCCTGGCGCAGGCGCAGTGGCACGGACGACAGCGCGGCCAGCAGCAAGGTCAGCACCAGGGCCTGGGTACCCAGCGCACCTGTATGGAAATGTGCGCGCTTGTAGTAGGTCCATGCCTTGTCGAGGACGGGCTTCACCTTGCCAACATCGCCGCCATAGGCCTGTTGCAGCACATCGTCGGCGCTGCGCTGCAGGCCGCTTTTCAGCGACTCCTCAAAGGCGCCAAAGGCGACGCCAAAGGCGGTTCCCGACGCGATGGTCAGCAGGGCGATCAGGCAAGCGGCGAGAAACGGACGAAGGGCAGCAGAAACGGTCAGCATGGGATCTCATTCGCCGAAGTCGGCTTCCAGGGCAATCAAGAGCGTTCTCGG
The DNA here is from genome assembly GCA_903952805.1 of uncultured Myxococcales bacterium. GTDB lineage: Bacteria > Myxococcota > UBA727 > UBA727 > VGSZ01 > VGSZ01. The sequence goes on from CAJBHN010001115.1 coordinate 12,289, forward strand.
CTTCGATGGCCGGGCCCCAAATGGCCGACGGGACACGATGGCCCGCTGATCAAGCACATTGTCGACCCGCGTCGACAAGCGCCAGCCGGGGACCAGTTCGGCGGCGACGGCAAGGTCGATCACGGCCTGGGCGTCGGTCCATTGGTGGGCGGTGACGGCGCTGAAGGGATCCTGCCCGGGCACGTCGCGCATGGCCGAGACCAGGCCCACCGACACGCCGACATCGACGGGGCCTGCTGTCACCGACGACACCAGCGCCGCCTGCAGCGCTGGCACATAGGTCATTTCATCGCCGGCGGTGACCCGACCAAAGAGCGGATGGCTGCTGTCGAAATCCGTCAAGAAGCGGGCGTTGGTCCAGGTGAAGGTGCCCTCCAGCTTGAGGGCGTCGGTGCGGCGCAGCAGGGAAAGCGGCAGGCGATGGCGCACAGCGACCTCAGTACCGCCCACCAAAGCAGACCCACCGTTTTGCTGCGTGCCGGTGTCATCGACACACCCTGCAGAATATGTGCATTCGCCGACGATGTTGTCGTAGTGGCTGACGAAGCCGGTGACCTCTCCCGTCAGCCCAAGCCGGTGGTCGAGGTCGAAGCGCACACCGAGTTCGCCATTGGTGCTCTCCTCTGGCTGCACCGTGCCAGTTTGGCCCGGTGCCACGGGGGAAAAGCCGCGGTGGACGCCGCCCATGAAGGTCAATGCCTCCGACATGGCCCATCCCAGGCCCAGGCCGGGCAGCAGGGCCACTTGTTGGCTCTCCTTGGCGACCTCGGCTTGCCGACGGTCTTGCAGGCGACCGCCAATGATTTCGGCCCGCATACCCGGCACGATCATCAGCGGTCCAAGCCGCAGTTCGTCGGCGACATACACCGCCAGGGCGAGGGCCTCGGCGCTGTTGTCAGCCGTGACGACCTCGGCGCCACCGTCGCTGACAAGGTGGTTCTGCACGACCAGGTAGCCTGCTTCGCGATGATCGCGGTCGATATGGTCTTGATGGAGGCGCAGGCCCACCTCCAGCCGTTGGCCCAGCACGAGCTCGGGGCTCGTCGTGCTGGCCTCTGTCAACGGCACGTCGAGGTCGAAGCGCGTCACGGCGGCGACACCCTGGGAAAAGTAGCGGCGGCGGTTGGGGCCGATCAGCACGGCCGTGTCGTCGTCGATCACGTCCGCGCTTGACTGCAGGCGCGACACAAAGATGGGGTTGGTGCCTGCCTCGGCGAAGCCCAGCACGTCGTGGAGGTTGGGTGCACCGCGCACGCCGTTGACCTTGGTCCAGCTGCGGTCGAGGTCGTGGCGATAGGCGACGACATCGAGTTCGAGGGTGCCCACCTGCAAGCCGTAGCGCAGCTGTCCCTGGGTCCGCAGCCAGGTCATCGCGTCGTCTTGTGAGGCCGCATAGCGCCGGTCGGGAGAGGCCCGGAAGTCGTCGTCGGTGAGGCCCAGATAGCTTTCGAAGCTCTCCTCCCGTTGCAGACCGAGCTTGAGTTCCAGGCTGTGGCGCACTTCGGCCAGCACACCGGTGCCCAGGCGAGCCTTCAGCATCACGTCGTCGCGCACAAAGCCCGTGCTCTGGTTTTCATGGCCATCGATGACCTTGAACCCCTCGCTTTCGACGCGCGCGCCCTCGACAAGGACGCCGAGGTTCCAGCCAGACCAGAGTCCCGACAAGGCCAGGCTGTCGCCAGCGAAGCCATGCAGGCGGCTCTGCTCGCGGCCCGGGCCCACCAGGCCAAAGCCAATGTCGAGGCCACCGGTCGACGACAGCGGCACCGAGCGGGTGCGCAGGTTGATGGCGCCGCCGATGGTATGCGGGCCCTGACGGATGGCAGCGGGACCCTTCCAGACCTCGATCCCCGTCATGCGGGACGTGAGGGGGAAATAGTAGGCGGCTGGCGCGGCATAGGGGGCGGGGCCAAAGAGCACGCCGTCCTCGAGCAGGGTCACCTTGGCGCTGCGGTCCGAGCTTGCGCCGCGCAGGCCAATATTGGGCCGGAGGCCCACCCCGTCTTCGTCGCGCACATAGACCCCGGGGACCCCGCGCAGTGATCGATGCACGTCGTCGGGCTCGAAGCGCTCCAGGGTCTCTTGATCCACGACGTGGGCCGAGCCGACCACGCGCCGGGCATCCCGTCGCCGACCCACGAGCGTCTCGCCGATGGTCCCCTCGTCGGGCAGCGCCGGCGGCAGCGCCTCATCATCAACGCCGTCGCCGTCGACGGCGACCACGGGATCGGCCTCGGTGCCAACGACTGGCATGGCGGCAAACAAGCAGGCGGTCGCCAACCAGGGGGCTCGCAGGGTCATGGGTGTTCCAGGCGCGGGGCGGTGACGGCCGGTGGTGAGCGCCACGGCGATGGTGGAGACGATGTCGGTCGGGGCATGACCCAGGCATGGCGGCAGAAGAGGCAATCTGCTTCGCGAGCAAGGTCGGTGTCGGGGTTGATGAAGACGCTGGCGGCGCGGCCATTGAGGGTGATGCGGCAGTCGGCGCGCACCTCAACGTCATGGAAGCCGCGGCGGTGGAAGTCATCGCGAATGGCGTGGGCCAACTGCAAGATCAGGTCGGGCTGACCAATCATTTCATTGACCT
>CAJBHN010001116.1 GCA_903952805.1 uncultured Myxococcales bacterium
CGCCCACCAGACGCTGCTGCAAAGCCAAGGCATTGGCAGCGACGACGTCCTCGACAAAGACGTAGTCACGGGTCTGGCCACCATCGCCGAAAATGGTCAGGCCCTTGCTGTCGAGAATCCGCTGACAGAAAATTGCGACGACGCCGGCTTCACCGTGGGGGTTCTGCCGGGGCCCGTAGACGTTGCCGTAGCGCAAGGCCGTGTAGGGGATGTGGTAAAAGCGGTGATACCAGTCCAGGTATTGCTCAGACACGGCCTTCGCGAGGCCATATGGGCTCTCGGGGCGCACCGGGTGGGCTTCGGTGGCCGGGAACTGCTCTTGTTCGCCGTACATGGCGCCCCCTGACGACGCAAACAGCACATGCTGCAGGGCCCCGGCGCTGCGGGCGGCCTCCATGACGTTGAGCAGACCCACCAGGTTGACGTCGGCGTCAAAGGCCGGGACGGCAACGCTCTTGCGCACGTCCATCTGGGCCGCGTGGTGGCAAATAACCTCGGGAGCAAACGCCAAGACGGCGCTGGCGGCATCTGGGCGTCGGATGTCGGCCACCACGAGCCGGGCTGCGGGATTGACCTGGGCGCGGACGCCGGACGACAGGTCGTCGAGGGCGACGACGTCGTGGCCGTCATTGATGAAGCGGTCGACGAGATGGGAGCCGATGAAGCCGGCGCCGCCAGTGACACAGATGCGCATGGGCCCTTCGATAGCAGGCCCGGTGCCAACGGGTCATCTCGGTCACCCCGGCCTTGGGTCAAACGGCGCCAGATGGCCCATGCGGCACGACGCCTATCGTCAGCCATCGGGTTCAGACGGCGCTCTTGACGAGGCGACGGCGTGGACCGACAGTCCCTCCCATGATGCGCCAAACTTCCTTGCGCTTGATGTCGTTGGTGCTCGTGGCCGTCTCAGGCATTGCTGCATGCGCCGGCCCCGACGCCGCCGTGAAAAATGGCGAAGCTGGCATTGGTGGCGGCGCGATCCGCCTCGCCGACGACAGCTTCGACCCCAGCGGACTGACGCGTGGGAGTCTCGACCTGAACAAGGACGGGCGGCCTGATGCCTACCAGTTCATCCAGCCAGACCCCAGCGGCGGTGGGCGCGTGCTCCGCAAGGAGGTCGACGTCAACTTCGACGGCAAGATCGACGTCATCCGGACCATGGACGACAAAGGCGAACTGGTCGAAGAGCGCATCGATGGTGACTTCGACGGCAAAATCGATGTGGTCATTGCCTTTCAGAAGGGCGTGATCGTCAAAAAGACCTACGATACGAACTTCGACGGCAAAGCCGACCTGTGGCGCTTCTTCGACAAGGGCGCCATCGTCCGCGAAGAAGCCGACCTCGACTACAACCAGGCCGTCGATATGTGGGAATACTACGAGGCCGGCGTCCTCGACCGCATCGGCGTGGATCGCGACGGTGACGGCAACGTCGACGACTGGCAATCCCGCGATGCCACCTGAATTTTCCAAGAGTCCATTGCTGTCGTTGATTTCTTTGATGGGTGCTTGAACGCACTGGAGAGCAGTATGTCC
>CAJBHN010001117.1 GCA_903952805.1 uncultured Myxococcales bacterium
GGAAATTCGGTAGCCCGTGCGGCCGTCGACGCGGACGTGACAAATCCCAGCTGGTGGCGTCCATTCGTTTTCGACTTTGCCTTCCAGGCTCTTGCCCATGAACTCCAGCCAGATGGGCAGAGAGGTGCGCCCACCCTGCTCACCGACTGAGAGGGGATATTCGTTGGTGTCGTAGCCGACCCACACCGTCGTCACCAACGAAGGGGTGTAGCCAGCAAACCAGGTATCAAACGAGTCGTTGGTGGTGCCGGTCTTGCCAGCCACAGGCCGATGCAGGGTCGCTGCCCGGGCGGCCGTGCCGCGGGTGGCCACCTGGGTCAGCAGCCAGTGGGCGATATAGGCCTGCTCGGGCTCGATGAGGCGCTTGGGCTTCTCCTCGAGGAATCGGTAGAAGGCACTCAAGCGCTGGTCGTGGGTCTGCCAGGGGTCGTTGGGGCTGGCGTGCTGTTCCAAGACCTTGCCGTCGCGGTCGACGACGCGCTTGATGAACACCGGCTCGGGCCGCAGCCCCATGCGGGCAAAGGTCGTGTAGACGCTGGTGAGCTCCCAGGGGGTGACACAGGAGCTGCCCAGCGCCGTGCCGAGTTCCTCTTTGAGGGGAGTCTTGATGCCCAGATGATGGGCCCAGTCGACGACGTTCTTGGTGCCGACCTTGAGCATCGTGTGCAGCGCGGGCATGTTCATCGAATTCATGATGGCTTCGCGGCAGGTGACTTCGCCCTTGAAGTCGCCGTCGAAGTTCTGCGGCTTCCAGCTCTTGCCGATCTCGTCGTCACGCAACGTGATCGGCGTATCGAGAATCATGGTGCCCGGGTTGTAGTCCTCGCGCACGATGGCTGCGGAGTACACGATGGGCTTGAAGGCCGAGCCGGGCTGACGACACGCCTGAAACGCACGATTGAACTCGCTGTCCTCGAAAGAATAGCCGCCGATCATCGCTTCGACGTAGCCGGTGGCCGGGTTCATCGCGATGAGGGCGGACTGCACATGAGGCACCTGGTCAAGGGTGAAGACCGGCGAATCCACGCCAAACTCATCCTCATCGGGCAGCTTCTTGACGGCGTCACTGGGGGCCATGGCCTCGTCGATGAAGCGCTTCCGTGAAAACCAGGGCTGCGCCATGACGACGTCACCGACCTTGACGACCTCGCGCACACTGCCCACACGGTGACCTTCCCAGCCTTGATTGGGGTTGACCTTGCGCGCCCAGCGCATGCCCGCCAACGGCAGCTTGCCCTTGATCATGATGCCGGCGCGGACGATGGCCCATTGGTTGTCGGTGTCGACCTTGTCGACGAGGACCGGGATGGGGTCTCCCTCCAGCAGCGGCCCCTGCCCCTTGGCCGGAATGGAGGTGTCGTCGATGACCTTGAGGGCTGCCTTGAGCTTGGCCTCGTCTTTGAGCAGGGCGCCGTCGATGACCGGGCCCAGATACCCCTGGCGTTTGTCGGTGTCGCGCACGCCATTGATCAGGGCGGTTTCAGCATGGCTCTGGCGCTCCAGGTCAAGCGTGGTCCACACCGTCAATCCGCCAGTCAGCAAGGCCTTGAGCCCGTAGGTCTCCACCAGGTACCGACGCACATGCTCGGTGAAGTAGGGAGCCGTCTCGAGGAATCGGTCGTCGCGCGGATGGACCGTCTTTTCGACCGACAACGCCAGGGCTTCGCCTCGTTCACCTTCCGTGATGTAGCCGTCTTCGGCCATGCGCTTGAGCACATATTCCTGCCGGGCCCGCGCCGCCGACGGCTTGACGATGGGCGAGAACTTCGAAGGTGCCTGGGGGAGACCGGCCAGCAGACTCATCTCGGCGAGATTCAGCTCGTCGACGTTCTTCTTGTAGTAGTTCTCGGCGGCGGCCTGGACGCCGTAGGCACCATGCCCCAGGTACACCTGGTTCAGATACAGCCACATGATCTCCTCTTTGTTGAGGGCCGCCTCCAGGCGGCTGGCGAGGATGGCCTCGCGGACCTTGCGGCGGATGCTGCGCTCGGTGGCGGCGCCAAAGCCCTCAGCCGACACCAGCAGGCTTTTGGCGAGCTGCTGCGTGATGGTCGAGGCGCCGCGGAGCTTCTTGGTCTGGCCCGTGACCTTCTGCACGACGGCGTTGACCATGCCGAGGTAGTCGATCCCCTCGTGGTCGAAGAACTTCTTGTCTTCGGCGGCAATGAAAGCCTGGACCAGCCGCTTGGGAAGCTGCTCGTAGGGGACGACAATGCGCCGTTCCTCATAAAACTCACCGATCAAACGCCCGTCGATCGAAAAGACCTTGCTGGCCAACTTGGGGCGGTACTGACTGACGTCGTCAAACTCAGGCAGACCCTTGGCGTAGTACGCAAACATGCCCGAGACGGCGATGGCGCCGAGGACCGCGCCGACCACCGTCAGAAACAGCGCAAAGCGCAGCACCTTGCCAACGGGTCCGCTTTCGCGACCTCCCACGAAGATGACCTCGCCGGCTTCGACTTGCTCTGTGGACATGAAGGCAACGTAGGGTCGTTGTGATCCCCACACAAGAACCTGCCGGCGGATCGAAGCCAGGACCGGCGAAAATCACCGGCCGTCAACGGCGACGGCGGAACAAAAAATGGCGCCCCGGGGCGCCATTTTTCGGTTCAGATGGGTCCGCTTCAGACCACGCCGCGCTCGCGGTCTTCACGGCTGAGGCCCGTGTCGACGTTGCTCGGGGCGACGTAGAAGTTCTTGCGGAAGAACAGGTACAGCGCTGGCGCGATGAACAGCGCCGAGATGGTGCCAATGATGAAGCCGACCGTCAGCGTGACCGCGAACGTCCGCACGGCGCCGCTGGTGAAAATCGCCACCGGGATGGTCGTCATCAGCGTGGTCATGACGGTGATGACGGAGCGGGAGAACGTATCGTTGACAGCCGCGTTCACGACTTTTTTGACGTCTTCGATGCTCTGGTCGTCAGCAGTCAGGTTCTCGCGAATGCGGTCGTAGATGACGATGACGCCGTTGACCGAGTAGCCAACGATGGTCAGCAGGGCCGCCACGCTCGGCGTGTCGAACTCAAAGCGACCAATCAAGAACACAAACAACAGCGCCAGCAGGGGGTCATGCAGGGTGGCGATGAGGGCGCCAGGAGCGAAGTAGATGTCGAAGCGCAGGGCGAGGTAAACGAGGATGCCAGCCAGAGCCAGAATCA
>CAJBHN010001118.1 GCA_903952805.1 uncultured Myxococcales bacterium
CGACGTTTCTGATGTGCCCTCAGTAGACGCACGTCGTCTCTATGAGGCACAGCCTACGCCGCCTACGCCGCCACCGGCGCCAACCGCCCCCGAGTCTGCTGGTCAATCATAGGCGCTGCAGCAAGAACCGAGACGCACACAGGGACCATTCGGTCCCTGTGTGCGTCTTGCCCGATTGGCGTCAGAGGTTGGAGTGAGCGGGCCTGGTGCCGCCGCGCTCCCCGGGGCCTTGACCATGGGCGTCGTCGCTGTCGCGCGGCGACTCGTAGGGCCGGAGCTGCAGTCGGATGCGGCCGTCGACGCCGCCCACGGGGACGTACTCGATGAGCATCGTGATGCTGCTGTCCTTGTTGCGGAACGCGACGCCGAGCTTCTGCCAGCGTCCTTTCTCCCGGGGATGAAGGATCTCGAAGTCGGGCGTGTTCTTGGTCTGCTGATCGCTGTCGTTGGCCATGTTGCACCTCAAACATGTACGCTACACATGTAGCCTACGTGTTAAATGGTCAGAGTCACGCTGGAGATGGAGCGTAGCTGGGTACCCATGAGCCGAAAGCCGCCTACGAGATGCGGGGTTGCCAAAGGACTTCGTGCGCCTACCGTTGTGGTACTCGGAGGGAGTGCTGACTCCCCCCCTGGTACCCCCTGCGAGGGCGCCGGCCTTCGCTCTCCCCCCCTTGCGGAGGTCGGCGCCACTTTTCTCTGGCATGTCGTCACTGTCTGATGTGGTGCCACAGTCCTGGACCCACGCACTGCCAAGCCCGCAACTTCCGAGAGACGGAATCCCTCGTGGCCTGAGGCACGCGCTTTGTGACGCGACCGGGCCCCCATCGACATCGAGAAGGCGACGCGGGTATCGTCGTCGACGGCCAGCTCAGGGTTGTCGCGCGGGGGGTGCCCGGGACAGCGCGAACGACCGGCGTAGTCGGCGTGACTGCGCCACCGGGAGCGCCAAGCGGTCAGGACTGCGGGGGAATCACGCCTCCGCGCTCATTCGAGGAGGCAGAACACGGTGCTGCAGCAGATGTCTCTGGCCGGGCCGAGGGCCCCGCCACAGACACAGCTGAGCACCACGTTCTGCTTGAAAACTAGTCGGCACGAGCCCGATTGTGGCCAATGAAGTTCCGAATGACCCTAAAGCAGCGCTCGCCTCGAGAATCCGGGCGCTGTTCGGATTGTAACGCGCCTTGGGGGCATGTTACTAGCAACAGGCAATGAGTTGAGCCACACCGATCAGCCGCCTGAAGCGGAGAGGAACATCAAAAAATGGCCAAAGTGATCAGCATGATCAACTTGAAGGGCGGCGTCGCAAAGACGACGACGACTATTCAGCTGGCAGAGTGCCTAACGTCTCAATTCGGGAAGCGGGTCTTGGTGATCGACCTGGACCCGCAAACGAACGCAACCATCGCTCTTATCAGTGAGGAGAGATGGGAGGAATTGGACAAGCAAGGCGATACGCTGTACCACTTGTTCCGTGACAAGTTGGAGGGTACGACGACCTTCAGGATCGAAGACGCCATCCAGACGAGCGTCTCGAACCTCAAACTGCCGAAGCTCAGTCTCCTCGCGTCCAGCATTCGATTCATTGACGTGCAGGACCTCATGACCGATATTCCTGCGAAGTCCGGGTATTCGGTCAGCCCGATGGAAGTCCTGCGAACCGCCGTCTCAAGTCAGCTCGACAACTACGATTACGTGCTGATCGATTGCCCGCCCAACTTGGGCTTCATCACACGCAACGGTATCGAAATCAGCGACTACTATCTGATTCCGACTGTAACTGACACACTGTCAACGTACGGCGTGCCACAGATCGTCCGAAAGATTCATGAGTTCTCGACCCAGCGCCCTTCGCTGAAGATTCGTTGCCTTGGTTTGGTGGCAACGAAATTCATGCCCAGCTCGTCCGCGCAACAAAGAGGACTGGCGAACCTGCCGGCGAGATTTGCGGAGCCGTTCGATCGGCTCAAACTGCAGCGGGCTCCAATATTTGCAACAAGGATGCCCCAGGCGAACGCGACGGCCGAGGCGATGGATTTTTCCGGCACGTCGAGTTCTTTCAAGGAGAAGTATGGGTACCAGTCATCTGGTGGCCGAAAGCTTCACGAGTATGTGACGGACCTCACGCGGGAGTTTATCCACTATGTCGGAGCGTGAGGGAGACATCCGCCGTGATCGGCTCCGGCGCAAATTGCTGGCATTGGTCGAGTGCATCATGGAGCACGCGGACACCAGCGCCGGTTTCGCGGCGAAGTTGGATCAAGCGCTTTTCAACGATTCGTCAATTGATGCGCCGACAGTCAAGTCAGCTAGCCTGCCGACAAAACAGGCGTTTAATCCCGTCCTATTCCTTAAGCACCATGGC
>CAJBHN010001119.1 GCA_903952805.1 uncultured Myxococcales bacterium
GCATTGGCGGGTTCGCTGATGCCCGGCATACTCCGACCATGCGAATCTCCATGCTCCTCACCTCCCTGAGTCTCTGTGGCGGCGTCGGCTGCGCGGCTACGTTTGACGGTGAGATCGACAGCAAGTCCATTCCCGCCTTTGGCAGCGCTGCCTTTGGTCAGGCCGACACCGACCCCATCATCGGCAATCGCGTCCGCTTCATCCTGGGCGTGCTGGCTCCGGGCAACTCTTGTGATGACGGTGCCGAGTTCTTGAAGCTCCAGCGTCGGCTTGACGAGGCCAGCAGGGATGAGCGGGAGGACCGCGCCCAGGCCGTCGCCGACTTGATGAACGAGCGCCTGCCCGACGACAGCTGGTACGGCTTCATCACGATGACCGCCACCGACGACGACGACCTCGACGACGCGGCCTTCGACTTTGACGACCAGACCGACGGCATCACCGTCGACTTGCAGCTGTGTCAGCGGCAGGGCGAGGTGAAGGAACTCGACGGCAACGTCGACAGCGATGACGACTGCTTCTCGGCTGTCGATGGCGATGTCGACATCACCCGCAGCGACGACGAGCGCAGCCTGAACCTCGGGTCCGACGGCGGCGTCGACTTCAACAGCGCCAGCGGGCGCGACGAAGGCACGGTCGACTTCAGCATCCGCCTGGGCGAGTGCGACGACATGAGCGATGAGGTCGAGCGCCGCCTTCAGTAGCCCAGGGGTCAGCGCTGTCGCTCGGCACCTGGTGGCGGCGGCTCACTCTGCCAACAGGACCTGGGCATACAGGCCGGCGGTGACGTCAGACCCTTCCAGGGCCGGGCTGGCGATGAGTCGGCTGGGCAGCTCGAAGGCGAATTCGTCGCGGCGGTTTTGGGCCCAGGCGCTCTCGTCGTGGCCGTCGAGCAGGGGGCGTTCTTCGCCGAGGGCCACCGTGCGAACACGGCCCCGGGGCACACCCAGGCGAGCGAGGAAGTCGCGGGCGGCGGCGGCGCGCCGTTCGCCGAGGGCGAGGTTGTAGGCGGTGTCACCGCGCTCGTCGGCGTGGCCGCTGACGACGACCTTGGCGAGCGGGTGGGCGAAGAGCTGCTTGGCGACTTCGCGCAGGACGCCGCGGGCGTCGGCGTCGAGGATGTCGGTGTCGGTCTCGAAGCGCAGCGGGCCCTTGGCCTCGAGCTCAGCCAGCCTCTGGCGCAGGGCGGCCTCAGCATCGACGCCGACAGGGGGCGCCTTGGCGCTGTGCTGTGCCGTGGCGCAGGCGCTGCTGCCCGTGACGGCGATGATGGCGGCAATCTGGACGAGGGCGAGAGCAAGCTTCTGCATGGACGACTCCGGCGACAGGGCCCCCTGCAGCACCTTCCCCATCCCAAGCCCCCGCGGCCCGGTGGTAGACAGGTGGTGCCAGGTGGCGACCTCCGGCTCCATGTGTCGCCTGTGTGCGACCGTTCTCCAACTTTTCGACCACAAAAAACCAGCCGCCGTGGTGCCAGGTCAGGCGTGTGGTGCTGGTGGCGTGCGTCGCGTCATCCGCCGCACCCCCCAGATGGCGAGCCCGCTGACCACAATGGCCGCAACGACGGGCACGACCACCGCGAGTATGACCATCGCGAGGGCAAGGGCGTCTTCGATGAGGCTGACGACGGGATTGAGCAAACCGCCAGTGGTCGCCGTCGACGCCACCCGCAGGCCGGATTTCAAGACGTGGGGAACCGCCGCCGCCGGCGCGCCCACCACCAGCCCGAGGGCCAGGGCGTACACGGGATCGGTGACCTGCCACATCACCGACGCCGACAACAGCACGCCCGCGGCCGGTCGAATGACCGTCGACACGGTGTCGAGGGCGTGATCGGCCCAGGGGATTTTATCGCCGAGCAGCTCGGCGATGGTGGCGGTGCCAAAGAGAATCAACGCCGGCGTCGACGACAGCACCTCGAAGGCATCACCCAGTTTGACGACGTCAAAGCGGGCCAACAGGCCGGTGGCCAGCAGCGGCAGCCAAGCCCTCAGGCCTGCCGACGCAGCGAGGGCGATGCCCAGGGCGAGGGAAGAAAAGAGCATGGGCAGCGAGACATCGGGCATGGGCATGTCGAGGTTGTACTCGCTGCCGGGGGCGAGGTCGTCGCTCACGCAGATCTGGGGCCCCAGCACGCAAACGAGCCGGCGTACCCGGCTCGCGCGTCGAGGCGTGACGACCGCCTCAGTTGACGCAGCTGCTGAAGGCGCCCGCGACGAAGCCCTGCAGGCTGCCCTGGCGGACTTCGTACCAGGTGCGGGTGCCCTGGACTTCTTGACCAGCGCGCTCCGTCGACACCCGGTCGACGACCGCGCCGTTTTGCAGCGTGCCGCGCGCAGCCTGGGCCGTCCCCGCCGTGGGCCGCACATTGAGGGGGCCGCCGTCGGTGTTGATGCGAACGCGGCTGCAGGTTTCGTCGGCAGGAATCGTCGGGGGCGTTGACGCGCCATCGACGCGGGTGAGGCGCAGCCCGTCGATGACCACCTGGCGACCGAGGCTGGACCGTTCACCGGTGTTGTCGTCGAGGCGCACGCGCTCGCCGGCGCTGCCGCTGAACTGAAACTCGCCCAGGCTGCGGAAGCCGCCCGCGGTGGTCTGGTTCATTGTGACGAGGTCAGTACGACCGTTGTGGCGAATGGAATACTTCGCCTGCTGTGACGTTCCGTAAGTGCGATTGATGTGGGCTTCGACGCGGTAGATGCCGGGCACCGGCACCTTGATCCACCAGATGCCGAAGTTCGAGGCGTTGCTGTTGGCGGTGGCGCCGGTCCACACGAGGTTGTCCTCGCTGGCGTATTCGGTGGCGACGGAGCGGAGGTACTCCGCCGGCCCGCCCAGCGTCACGCAGTTGCCGTCTTCTTCAATGGTGGCGCCGTCGATGAGCGTGCTGCAGTTGGCGGGGGCGACGGTGGTGGCGGGGCCGTTGGTGCCGCCGCTGCCACCAGCGCCACAGGGGCCGTCGAAGTCTGACGCGCGGCCCGACCACTCCCAGTGCCATTCTTCCGACGGCACCGTCCGACGGAAGCCGAAGCGGGCGCCGTTGGTGTTCAACCAGCTCAGCACCCCGCTGCTGCTGGTGTTCAAGTCCAGCGCGCTGCCGGACTGGTGGTTGGAATAGCCGGGGCGGGCGGCGAGGTTGCAGGAGTTGCAGTTGCAGTTGACGTAGCAGCCGTACAGGCGCTCCTGCTCGGCGTTGGTGCGAAATCCACTGACAATACGGATACTTATGCCGGCGCGACGCGCGGCGTCCTGCATGGCGATGTAGGCATTGGCCGTCTTGGTCTCGACAGGGCGGTCGTCC
>CAJBHN010001120.1 GCA_903952805.1 uncultured Myxococcales bacterium
CCTCACGCTGAGGCACGCCAACCAGCCAAAGACGACTTTGGCCCCGATTGGGGCCAAAAGTCCTGCCTCTTCAAGGGCTTGTCAGTGAGATCGGGCGACGACGGCGTCGCTCAGCGGGGCTGACAGGCGCACTGGCAAATGCAGGCCGCCGGCATCGCCTCCGGCGGCGCGTTCGGGGGGCACTGACAGGCACACGTGCACGGGACCATGCCGGCGTTCATCGGAATGCGACCGTCGCTGGCGGCAGGGGCAGGCGGCGGCGGCGGCGGCATGCTCATCCCTCCCTGGGGAGCCGCAGCCACCGGTCCAGCACCGGCGCGCACCGCCCCCAGCGTGACCAGGAAGCTCAACATATTTTCGAACTGCGCCGCCTCAACGCCGTGCTTGCCGCTGCCGCCGGCAACCAGGACCCCGGGAATGGCCCTGCCGGCGATCTTGGCACCGCCAGGGTGACACTTGGCACATTTGACCTGGAACAGAGCGCCACCGGCGGCGGCGTCTCCCGCCGACGGGGCCACAGCGAGAGACGGGGTCGGCTGCGGCTGGGACGGCGGCATCGGCATCGTCACGGCCTGGGCTGGCTGGGCCGCCCCCGTGGGCACCGCACCCAGCATCGCGAGGTGGACCATCAGGTTGTTGAAGACGTCGGCCGGCACGCCGTGCTTGCCGGTGCCGCCCGCGACCAGCACCCCGGGAATGGCCCTGCCCGCGATCTTGGAGCCGCCGGGATGGCATTTGGCGCACTTGGTCTGAAAATAGGCGGCACCGGCGGCGGCGTCACCGGTGGGCGCAGCGACCGCGGCCGGAGCGATCGTCGGTGCTGCAATCGCAGCGCCCCCGCCCGTGGCCACGGCCGCGCCGGCGCCAAAACGTTGGTTCAGGTAGCCAAGCAGGGGCTCCCAATCCACCTCGGGGACCGCATGACGGCCCGAGGTTTTGCCCCGCTCCAGAAAGTCCGGTGCGAGGCCGACGTCGATGGCAGGACCGGCGCCCTGCCCGCCGTTGGGATGGCAGGCATTGCATTTGGTCTGGAAAAAGCGCTCACCGCGAGAAGCGCCAACCGCACTGCCAGCACCTGGCGTGGAGCACCCAACGGCGATGGCCGCCGCGACCAGCAGCCCACCAACGACAACCATGAGGGAAGACGACAACGTTCGCACAGGCGGACCTCTTGAAGATTCACCACCGCGCCCGCTGCAGACGCCGTTGGTGCTGGAAACCGTCGAACCCTATCGGCGTTGCCCCACCGGACTCAAACAACCCGATCCCGCGCCCCGGCCCGATCTGGCTGACGTCGGCCGACCGGGGGGACTGTGGGTGCCGGACCCACCCCGTCCGTCACCGGTCAACGCGAGCGCCGACCACGCCCCGCTGACCACCGACACCGGCGCTGTTGCCCCCGGAGCCGGCGCTGCCCGCCACCAGTTGGCTGTCGCCGTCGATGTCGACGCTGCCGCCGTCGATGACCAGGGCGATGCTGTTGCCGCCGCCGCCGCCGCCGCCGTGGCCACCGCGGCCACCGTCACCGCCGTCACCACCGTCGCCGCCGAAGCCGCCGCGGGTGTCGCTGTCGATTCCGACGGGAGCGCCGCCGCCGCCGCCGACGCCACCGAAGCCGACGCCGCCGCCGACGCCGCCGTCGCCACCGCGACCGCCAGTGCCCGCCACCAGCGTGGCCCCTCGCAGGGTGACGAAGGCGCCGTCGGCCACGACCACGCTGTGCGATGAGCCGCCAGCGCCGCCGCCGGTACC
>CAJBHN010001121.1 GCA_903952805.1 uncultured Myxococcales bacterium
AGTATTCAATGATCATTCGGCGGGATGAGACGACGGCTGGTCCGTTGCCCACGGCGACATCGACGAAGTCCTCGCCGCTGCCGTCGTGGGTCCGACTGGATTGGGCCGCGCTGCTGAAGCCTGCTGGCGCTGATGGCACACGTGGCCGTATTCTTTCCAGCCCCTGCCGACGACCCACAAGGTCATCGGCGTGGTGCTCCCCCGGTCGGAAAGAGTCTGCCGCCCATGGCCACAGAGCCCATCCGTCCCCTCCCGGCTCACGCGTCCTCGCCGTCTCGGCGCGGGATCACCGACGCTGCCGCCGGACCAATGCGCGTGTGCACCTGGAACATCCACGCCTGGGGCGATGCCGCCGGTCGCAGCCGCGTGCAGGACGTCATCGCCGTGTTGCGCACGGTGGGCGCCGACGTCGTCGTCTTGAACGAGGTGCTGTCGCCGGGCGGGCCGCTGCTGCGCGTGGCACAGGCCCTCGACAAGGATGTGTTCTACGGTCCGGCGGCGTATGGCGGCAACGCCGTGCTCGCGCCGCGGGGCTCATTGGCGCAGTCTTTGGCCCTGGTGGTGCCCGGCGGCGAGGCCCGCAACGCTGTCGTCGTCGATGTGGGAGACACGGGCATCAGCGTCGTCGGCGTGCATCTCGATGATCGGCATGAGGCCGTGCGCTGCGCGCAACTGCGGACGCTCTTTGAGAGCATCAAGGGCCTTGGTCCCCATGTCGTCGCTGGCGACCTCAACGCCGTCGACCCCGAAGACCACCCGCCGGCGCGACGCGCAGAGATTGAGGCGGCGCGGGCCCGCCACCGCCTCGAGCCGTCGATGAACGACGTCGTCACCATGCTGCGTGACGCCGGCTATCTCGACGCCGCGCGGGCGGGTGGGCAGCGTGGACCGCTCCCTGAGGCCCTGCAGCGCACCTGTTGGGCGAGGACCCGCGTCGACCACGTGTGGCTTGATGCTCGCCTCGCGCCGCGCGCCACCGTCGTCTCGGTCGAGGTCGTTGAGACCGACGCGTCGGACCACCAGCCCGTCGTGGTCACCATCGACGTCGGCGCATGATTCAGGTCGGTGTCACCCGGGACGGCGTCCGCGCCGTCCGGGGAGAGCGGGCCCGGCGAGACGGCAGGGGCACGTCGCGTCGCAGCGCGCGGAGGGTGCCGGTGACGTCGACGCTGGACAAGCCGCTGTGGAGGTGGTGCAGCAGGATCAGCGCAGATTGTTGATCATGGCCTTGGCGGTGTCGTGCTTGACCTTGAGCACATTGGACGCCGTCGAATAGGCGCGGTTTTCGGCCTGCATCCGCTCCTGCAGCAGCAGGTATTCCATGTTCATCGATTGGCCCTTGGCCATCATGGCGTTGAGCTCGGCCATCATCGGCGGCGAGGCGGCGGACTCCGCCGGAATCAACGACGATGACGACGACGACGACGACGACGACGACGACGACGACGACGACGACGCATCGGCCAGGCTGAAGCGGCGTGTCGGCGACGAGGTGCTGCGCGGGGCGGCGGGTACGGCCGGCACGGCGCCACGGGGGGTGGGCGATGGGGGCATGGCAGACACGAGGGGTGTGGCTGGGCGTGACATGGGGGCTCCGGCAGCAGGGGGCGTGATGCTGGAGGTATCGAGGGCAGCGGAGGTGGGTGTGCGCCGCGGGCCATCGGGCGATCAGCGGAGAGGGACCGGCGCGCTGCTGCCGTCGGGGTATCGCCCACGAGACGTCCAGGGCAGCCCGCGCGGCGGGGCCGGGTCGTCGTCGACGGCGAGCGAATGGTCTGACGGCGCCGGCCAACCTGTTGCGCGATCACAGCGCGTGATCAGCGTCTCGGTCGAGCTCGTCGAGACCGACGCGTCGGACCACCAGCCCGTCGTGGTCACGAACGACGTCGGCGCATGGTCCTGGTCGACGTCATCCGCGACGGAGCTCGCACAGCCAGAGAGCAAGACCTGACACGATGCCTCTCATACCGCCCACAGCACCGCCCACAGCACCGCCGACAGCACCGCCCACAGCATCGCCGACAGCACCGCCACACGGCGGGTCTGGAGGGGGCTGGAGGGGTCGGCGACTCACCCGCCACCAGGGCGCAATGGCAGCGTCACGGCCACACAGCACCCGTCGGCGCCGTCAGGTCGAGGTACGATGCGGGCGCTGCCGCCGTGGGCCACGGCGAGTTCGCGCACGAGGGCCAGCCCCAGGCCCGTTCCCGCGATATGCTCGTCGCCAGGCCGTTGGACGCGGGCGAAACGGGCGAAGACCCGTTGCCGCTCTTCAGCCGGGATGCCCGGCCCGTGGTCGGCGACGGTGATGACGGCGTCGTCGCCCCGGCGGTGAACGCCAACGTCGATGCGTCGGTCGGCGACGGCGGCGTACTTGACGGCGTTCTCCACCAGATTGACCACCATCTGCTCGACGGCTTGCTGGTCCACCGACCCCTCCAGGCTGGTGCCCTTGACCTCGATGGCAACCGAGAAATTCCTCGCCGCGATCAAGGGGCGCTGTCCCTCCACCACCGAGCGCACCAGGCCGCCGACGTCGGTGGACACCAGGCGCAGCGGCCGTCGACCCTCTTCGAGTCGCTGGGCCTCGAGGACGTTTTCCACCAGGTGGGACAAGCGCACACTCTCCTGCACCATGTCTGTATGGAATTTGCGCACCTTGTCGGCATCGGTGACGAGGCCATCCCGCAGCAATTCCGCATGCATGCGCAAGGTGGTCAACGGTGTGCGCAGCTCGTGGCTGACGGCGGTGATGAAGGCTGCCCGTTGGCGCGCCAGCACTTCGGCCCGTTCGGCGGCCCGGTCCAACGTGAGCAGCACCGCGATCACCAACACCAACAGCCCCAACAGCACAGCGATCTCCACCACCGAGCTCGACGGCGCCGTCGTGCTCGAGAAGCACAGCTCCAGCCCGTCCAAGACCCCCGACACCGGCGCGCGCACCGCGCAGGGGATCTGGGCGGCGCTGTCCACCAACTCCACGTGCTCGCTGTCATCGACGCGACGGCCAATGACGCCCAGGAGCCAGCCCCGCAGAGCCTCGCTGTTCAACAGCACGGCCTGCACCGTGCGGGCGCCGTCGGCAGTCGAGGTCACGGTCCGATGGAGCACCCGCACCCCGCCAGGCAACTCGTCAAACACCATGGGCGTGTAGCTGACAGCGACGCTGCCGGCGCCGTCGGGCCCCCGGGCCTGCACTGATTCGGGCGCTTGCTCCGGAGGAGGAGGCGCTGGTGGCGTCGGCGCTTCGGGCAGGACCTCCTGCTTGGCATACCCGTCGAGGTCCCCCTTCATCATCACGGCCTTCTTGGACCGCTTCGACGACGGCCTGGCCTTGGTGCCCAGCGTGCCGAGGGTATCTTCGCCCCAGTCGACGTCTTCGCGTTTCACCTGGGGGAGCTTCTGGTTGCTGGCCAGCGCCGCGCGCTTCTGCGGCTCGGGCTCGGCCTCCTTGAGTTGGGAGTAGACGTTGCTCGATGCCTCGTTGAGCTGCTGCACGATGCCTTGTTTGGTCCCGTAGCCCTGCATCGACGACGACGACGACGACGACGACGACGACGACGGGCGCTGCGCCTCGTTGGCCAGGGCGAGTCTCGGTGGCGCCGGTGGCCTGGTCAGGCCGCGCAACGGCGCAAAGGCGGCCGACGACGCCAGCTGTCGAACGTCCGCCGCCACCGCCGGTCGCGTGTCGTCGAAGGGCAAGGTGATGGTGCCGTCGGGATTGAGTTGCACCCAACCCTGGAGGCGGACGTCGTCGGGAGCCCGCGCCAATGGCGACGGCGCCAGAGCATCTGATGCAGCCAGCACGCCCTCGGGGGCATAGACCGGGTTGTAGTGGTCAAAGGGCCGGGCGCTCTCCCGCTCGCGGAGTTCCTCGAGGCTCTCCTCGACGATGCCCACCACGACGTCGGCGGCGCGCAGGAACGACGCCAGACGGTCCCGTTGCAGCAGGCGCTCCCGCTGCAGGCTGGTGGTGACCCCGAAGACGACGGCCACCGTGATGACCACCCCCACCAGCAACAACCACAATCGTCGTCGGGAACGCGTCATCCGACGTCCTCGGTGCCGACAAAGCGGTAGCCCCTGCCCCGGATGGTGCCCACCCAGCTTTCACCGCCCACGGACTTCAACTTGGCGCGCAGTTGCTGAATGTGCACGTCGACGGTGCGGGTCTGGATGCTGCCGTCGCGGTACCCCCACACCTCGACCAACAGCTCGTCCCGCGGGACCGCCCGGTGCCGTCGCTCGGCGAGGAAAGCCAGCAGCGAGGCCTCGCGGGCCGTGAGCCTGAGCTCGTGGTCCCCCAGCCGCACGGCGAGAACGTCGAGGTCGATGACGGCCGAGGATGCATCGGCGGCGTCGACCACGATCTGGCGCCGACTCTCTTTAAGCGTCGTCACCCTGGCCCGCCGCAACAGTCCCCGCACCCGGGCCACCAGCTCGTGGATGCCAAAGGGCTTGGTGACGTAGTCGTCGGCGCCTGCCTCGAGGCCGCGGACGACGTCGTCTTCGGCGCCCTTGGCCGTCAGCAGCAGCACCGCCACCGAGTCGCTGCGGGAGCGCAGATGGCGCAGCACGCTCAGGCCATCCATCCCCGGCAACATGATGTCGAGAAGCACCGCGTCAAAGCCCCCACCGGCGGCCACCTCGACGGCGGCGAGGCCATCGCCCACGGCGGTGACCACGAAACCCTGGCTCTCAAACAGCGCCGTCAAACCTTCACGAATGGGTGCTTCGTCTTCGACGATCAACACATGGGGGTTTTCGATGGTCATCTCGCCTTCAATCATAGGGCCAACTCGGGCCAACTCGGGCCAATTCGGGCGCGAATACTTATGATTATTCAAATACTTGGCGAAGACGCCAAGTGTTTGACTTTCACCGGCGGTGACAGCGGCCGCGTGGCCACGTGTGCCGCCGTCGACGTCACTGCCTCACTGCCCCTTTTTGGAGCCGCGCTGGTAATCGCGGGCCTTTTCCTTGGCGACCTTGTTCATGCTCGCCCGCGTCGACAGGCCGCCCAATTGGTTCTGCTGCTGGTAGCTGTCGACGTCGGAGAAGAGCGCCTCGAGCTTGGACGATCCAAGGGCCTTGGCCTGCACCTGCACCTTGGCCTTCTGCTCGTTCAAGATGGCGTCGCCACCGCCGAAGTCGCCGCGGTTGTAGGCCTCGTTGGCCACCAACAGCGCCTGGGTGGTGCGCCACTCTTCAGCCTCCTCGGCGACTTCGGGCACCAGGGCTGCAGCGACGACGGCGCTGTCGGCCGAGAAGTCGGCGTTCAAGGCAACCACGGTGCCAAAGGCGTCGTCGCCGGCCGCGCCGGGGTCGCGGGTCGAACGGGTCGCGGTCCCCGACACGGCGACGTCGAGCAGGTGGTGGTCGCCCCGAGCCGCCGGGTGACGGACCCGCACCAGCAGATCCGTCGTGTGGCCGGCGTAGACATCGCCGATGGGGACGATGACGTCGTGACCGCTGCGATCGTGGGGGAAGCCGATGACGTCTGCGACCTGCAGGCCATCTTGTTCTGTCAGGCGCAACACCGTGCCCTTGGCGACGACGTCGGCCATGCTTGAGAGCTCGGTCTGAAATATGCTGGCGAGGGTCGTGCCGCCCCGCTTCTCCGGTTGGGATTCCACGAACCAGGTGTTGCCGAGGCCGCGGTCGGCGATGCTGGCCATGAGGTCTTCATTGTAGTCGGTGCCAAGGCCGATGGTCGTCGTCACGACGCCAGCCCGCGCCAGAGCCGCCGTCCGCTCGGCGAGGCCGGCTTCGCTGTCGGGGCGACCGTCAGACAACAGCAGCAGGCGATTGACGCGGCCCGAACCAGCGATGGTGCGCGCCGCCTGGGCCCCCACGTCGAGACCCGCGGCCATGTCGGTGCTGCCGCGGGCGTCGAGGCCACTGATGGCGAGACACGCTCGCTGCACGGTAGCCGGCACCACGTCGCCCGTGGCCAGCTGTTCGGCGCCGTTGTCGAAGCTGACGACGGCGAAGCGGTCCCCCGGCGACAGCGCTTGCACAGCCTTGCAGGCGGCGTCTTTGGCGGTCTCCATTTTGTGCTCGCTCCCCATCGACCCCGAGCGGTCGATGACCAGGGTCAGGCTGACGGGGAGCTGCTGGGTGGTGGCATCCTTCTGCTGCGCCAGGCCCGTGATGGCGACCCGCACGAAGGTGTCGCCCTCCTGGTTGGCGGGCAGCGTGGTCCGTTCGAAACTCGCCTTCACGGTGACCGGGCCGGTGGTCGTCACCGTGACGGTCGGGGGCGGGTCGACGGGAGTCGCGGTCCCGCCGCCGGTGCCGCGAACGTCGCTGACGACCCCGACGGCGCCAATGGATCCAAGAATGAGAAACGGAATGATCGGCTTCATGGCTGTCTCCTGTGCTGATGAGAATCAGACACCCGAAACACCCGATCTGTTGTCAGGACTTGGTAAAATCCCGCAGCCCCCTCGAACGGTCCCTGACGTGGCCGCCTGCGCGGCGACGACAGCGCGTGATCAGCGCCTTGCGATCACGGCGCAAGCACGCCGGGCCATCGGCGCATCCAGGCCCGACGTCGAGCCTGCTCAGCCCGGACCGGATCGTCCCGATGGCTGGCGGTGGCCTGCTGCATCACCCGTTGCAGACGGGCCTCAAGGTCGGCCACGACGTCGTGGTCGTCGACGACGAGCATCAGCTCGCTCTCCCAATACGAGGCGGTGATATCGAGGTTGGCGCTGCCGATGGCACAGCGCTTTCCGTCGACGCTGAGGAGCTTGGCGTGCATCTGCGGCCGCAGAGTCCCCAGGTGCGCCGTCGTCGACGTGGACGGCGGGACCATGAAGCAGCGGACGTCGGCGCCCATGGCCACCAATGGGTCGAGGCGAGAGAAGACCAGGTCGGTCGCCAGGACGCGGCCGGCGACAAACGACCCGGGAAACGCCGTGCCGTCGTGGGTGGTCACCAGATGACCCGCGAGCACCTGCACCGCCACCCCCCGGCGCCGGGCGTCCAGCAGCGCGTGTTGCAACTCCAGCACCAGCGGGAAGCCGTTGACGACGAGGAGATGGGAGCGGGCCTGGGCAATCAGCTCGCGATAGGCCTCCAGCCCGTGGGCATCGCGCAGCCCCCGATGGGTCACCACCCGCACCGACGACGACCCGATCGCTCCAGGTGTGAGGACGTCAAAGTCGTCGCCGCCGGCCTCCAGCCACGCTTCGCGAAACGAGGCGGCCACGCCGGCGACCGCCGGACCTTGCAGGCGGGCCCCGGCATCAAACCAGGGAACCCGAGTCCACACGGAGGCAGCGTCGAGGTCGACCTCGTCGTAGCCGGTATAATATTCGTCGGCGAGGTTGCGGCCGCCCACGAGGGCCAGGCCTCCGTCGACGACGACGACCTTGCGGTGGTCGCGCAGCTTGAGGTCCGTCATCGACGGCAGCTCGCGGATGGGGCGCGCACTGCGGACCTCGACGCCGGCCACCATCGCCAGGCGGCCCAACAACGCATTGGTCGCGCCCAGGGTGCCATGCAGGGCGTGCAGGGCGTCGACCAAGACCCGCACCACAACACCTCGGGCGGCAGCCGCGGCGAGGGCCGCTTCGACGGCGCGACCGACCGCGTCGTCGGCCACCAGGTAGGTTTGCAGGTGCAGCGTCGTCGTGCTGCTGGCGATGGCCTCCATCAGCCACCGACGCGCCGTCTGATTGTCGATCTCGAGCTGCACGAGGTTGCCCGCCATGGCGCCCTGGTCCACGCGTCTCAGCGACGGCGGCTGGGGCTGCAGGGCGGGGACGTCGGGGGCGCAGGCCAGCAGCGCCGCCTCTTGAAAGCAGACCATGCCATCGGGTGCCGTCGGTGACAGGGGACCGCGGTGCACCAGGGCGACGACGGGGAAGCCCGCCTCGCGCAGCCTGACGGCGACGCGGGCCAGGCGCACGGCATCGAGGGCCTCAGAGACGTCGACCGCGTCGCCTTCGTCGAGGACGGCGCGGGCATCGAGCACGTGGGCCGGCAGCGACAGGGCCCGCAGGCGCTCGCGGATCGCGCGCAGGCTCTTGACCGGACGCAGTCGGACCACCAAGGGCTCAAGGTGGGGCAGCAGCTGCAGCGTGGCGTCGACGACGTCGGCGTCGCACAACAGCAGGGGCCGATTGCCGGGGCGCACGATGGCGATGTGCCTCTCCACAGCGACGACGTCGTCGTGCTCGTTGTCGTGGTCATCGTGGTCGTCGTGGGCGCCGTCGACGACGCGAAACAGGCCGATGGTGTGGGTCGTTCGCAGCGACGGCGCCATGGACAATGTCGGCAGGGTCAGTGCGCCGTCCTGGAGTTGGATCCGGGCGATGCAGTGGCCGTCGGCGACGACGGCGATGGTCTGGTCGGGCACGGGATGTGGTGAGCCCACCGTGGCGATGGTTTCCAGGCGCGTGCGCAGGGGGCCGCCAAGATCGGCGACGTCGGCGACGTCGAGCTCGCCCTCCAGGCCGACGACGTCTGTACCGGAGCGAGGCGTTGGCGGCGGCAGCAGCAGCACCGCGGTCGTGCGGCGTGCGCCCAGCAGCACCAAGGCCGGCAGCTGGGCGCAGACCAACAAGGCGGTGTCGTCGTCGCGCAGCCAGGGGCGTGACAGTCGCTGACCAGGCGAGTGGCGGGTCGGGACCTCGACGGAAGCCTGGATGCCACCGAGTTCCAGCAGGTCCACCAGCTGCGCGTGGCTGGGGGCGCCAGGTCCCACCAGCGAGATGCGCATCGATGGGTCGGCGTGGTCGCGCAAAAATGCGTGGACCTGGTCCCGGGCCCGCGCGCCCATCGCCAGGCACCGCACCCGCTGCAGACCATCGCCCGCCAAACGCTGTGGCTGGTGGACGTCGCTGGCAAAGAGGATGGGCAGCCGATGGAGCCGCCGCAGGGCATAAAGGGCAGCGACGCTGCGGAGCGTGCGGGCGCCGTCGACGACGAGGTCGATGCCTTCGGCGACGCACAGAGACACCAGCGCGTCGCCGCCAAGCACCGTCGTGGGCGCCGTCGTGCTCGACGGGGCATCGATGGTCAGCGTCAGGCTGCCGCTGCGCTGCAGACGAGCCACGAGCAGATGCTCGATGCGCATGCTGGGCAGCCGCAGACCTGCAACGCCGCGATCAACGCCGCCATCAACGACGCCGCCATCGACGACGACGCCATCGACGACGCCGCCATCGACGACGACCCCTGGCTCCAACAGCAGCAGCAGGCGGTGATAGTTCATCTGCCAAGAACCATAGCGCTGCTGCGGGTCTGGCCCTGCACAAGGGGCCAGCAGGGTGAAAACACCACCGGCGTCAACGTCGTGAGGGCGACAACGCCCACCGCGATCTCGACGTCGCCGACCGGCCTCATCGATCGATGGCCGCTGGACGGTCAGGCCGATGCACCACGACGGCGCCAGACCTTGGCGGGGGCGTCGTCCATGGATGGCTCCATGGATGGCTCCGTGGATGGCTCCATGTATGGCAAGGTGGTTGCATGAAGGTGCGCTGATGGCGTGTGGATGAAGGCAGGGAGTGCATGATGCGAGTGCTGGGCCGTGGAATCGTGCTGTCGTCGGTGCTGGCGGCCACGGCGGTCCTGGCCGAGGCCGACGCTGCCTGGGTGGGGCGGATGGATGCGATGGCGGTGACGTTGGCGGCGCTGTCGCCGCTGCTGGTTGAGCAGGCCGCGTGGACACCGGCCCAGCAAGACCGGGTGCGCGCCGGCATGACGAGCTTGCAGAGCGTGGCCCACAGCCTGGTCGCCGGGGGGGGCGGGGGCTTTCCGGATCAAGACCCGACCCTGCCCTTGCTGGCGCGAGAGCTGAGCCATGCTCTCGACGACAGCCAGCGCGCCACCGGCGAGCAGCTCAAAAGCGATGCCCGCCTGGTGGTCGCCACGTGTATTGGCTGCCATACCCGCGCCGACCTGCCGGGGGCGAAACGGCCCCTTCCGACGTTGCCGCCGGTGAGCGTGTCTGAACCCTGGCTCAAAGCCGACGTCCTGCTCGCCACCCGTCGCTTCAGCGAGGCCCGGGTGGCCTATCGGGCGGTGGTCGCCGACGAAGCCTTCGCCCAACGCAACCCCTACCTGTGGGAGAGGGCGGTCAAACGGGCCCTCGTCCTTGAGGTAAGGACCGCCAACGACGCCCGCGGGGCCCGGGATCTCGTCGAGCAGGTCATCAACATGCCCGGCGGCGAGTCCCTCGCTCGCGATGCGTCGCACTGGCAGCACGACATCAGCGCCTGGCTCGCCGAGAAGCCGGCAGCTGTCGACGACCACACCGGCACCGGCACCGGCACCGACGACGTCGGCGCGATCAACGCCGGCCAGGCCGCCTTGTTTGCCAGGGCCGACGCCCTCATGGCGCAGGCGGGCGAACAGGCCCAGGCCCCGGGCGACAACGCCAGCGACATCCTCTCCCTGCGCGCCACCGCGATGCTTCACCGCCTGTTGGCCGGGCCCGTCGACGCGACGCACAAGGCCCGGGCCCTGAGCCATCTGGCCGTCGCCTACCAGGCGCTGCGCGAGCTCGACGTCTGGTCCCTCTACCTCATCTACAACGAGGCCTGCATCGAGGCCGCTCCCCACACCGCCGTCGCCGCCTCGTGCTACGAGCGCCTGGAACGCAGCCTGTTCGTCGAGAACACCGGCTCCGCCGGCGGACCCCTGCCAGGACGGGAACAGGCGCGCCTGACGCGGCTCAAGCCGCTGGCGACCGTGTCGCAGGGGACGAAGGCGAAGGCGAAGGCGAAGGCGAAGGCGCCCTGAGGGGTGCACAGCGGGCCTCGTGCCGGTCCCCCTGCCCGTTGATGATTGAGGGCCTCGTCGTCGTCGGCAACCGCGCCAGCATCGTCATCGCCGAATCGCCGAGCTCACGCAGAGCCTGGTGACGAGCAACGAGCTCGTGTTTCCCCTGCGAGCTGAGTCGAGACCCC
>CAJBHN010001122.1 GCA_903952805.1 uncultured Myxococcales bacterium
CGCACCTTCGGCAGCGAATCCGGTGAAACTCCTTTTGCCTCGATCGAGGCCCTCGCAGGCCACAACCTGGCAGCGCTCGACGACGCCAAGGTCCCCGATGACGTGGTCTTTGCTGGCTATTCGTTCGGCGGGTTGGTTGCCTACGAGATGGCCTTGCAGCGCAGCGCCCTGCGGCGGCCACCTCGGCAGTTGGTCATCTTTGACACCATGGCGCCAGGGTACCCAAAGAAGCTGCCAGCGTGGACGCGCGCACGCATGCATGCCGAGACGCTTGCCAGTCGCGATTGGCGTGGTCGCGTCGACTATCTCAAACAGCGCGCTGCCAATCTCAAAGAGAGCCTGAATCACCGCTTCCAGCGGGCTGACGCCTTTGCCGACGTCTTCGCGGACGCCTTTGCCCTGAATGCCGAGCAGCAGGCAGCCCTGCCCCAGCAGCAGCGTGCCCAGTTGGAGCGCCTGGCAGGCGTCTCAACGGTGGCGCATCACAGCTATTGGCCGCGGGCGTCGACGGCAGTGCCACTGTTGCTGTTTGCTGCCGAACACCGATTCACCTGGGATGCCACCCGCAACGACGACCCGCTGTTGGGGTGGCAGGCTTGGAGCACCGGACCCGTCGAACGCGTCGAACTTGGCGGCGACCATCTGCAGCTCTTTCAAGCCGACAACCTTGACCTGGCCGCCGCCACTCTTGACCTGTTGGTGGGCCGTTACCGGCGCTGACCGCGACAGGGTTGCCGGCACAACTTCCCCCCCGCACTTCACCACCGAGCAGAGCACTGGCTGGCGTCGTCGCTGCCAGGACCCGATGAAGGATTCAGTACATGACGAGCACGTTGTCGAGGCTGGTGAAGGGCGCCCTGCGTGGCCGATGGTCGGCCCCCATCGATCCACTCTTGCGCCAGGTGGCCCTGCGGAGCACGGCGCTCATCAGCCGTGGCCGCTCGTCGCCTTTGGCGCGCGACACGCTGGGGCACTTCCCACCGGGGCCCCTGCTGCTCGGGCACCGCGGCGCCAAGGCGCGCGCTCCTGAAAACACGCTGGGGGCATTTCAGGCTGCCCTTGACGACGGTGGGCATGGCGTCGAGCTTGACGTCACCCTGAGCGGCGACAGCGTGCCGATGGTGCTGCACGACGACACCCTCGATCGAACGACCGACGTCTTTGGCAAACCAAGCGATTTCGATGCCGACGAACTTGGTGAACTCGACGCGGCGTCGTGGTTCGGTGCCTGGCCCCGCCCAGAAGGCATACCCCGCCTCGAGGACGTCTTGCGCGCGATGCCCGACGGTGCCGTCGTCAACGTCGAACTGAAGGGGCCATCGCCCGCATGGGTCGGCCTTGAGCGCCGTGTCGTCGACGTGATTCGGGCTCATGGGGCCCGCATGCACATCATTGTCAGCTCATTTCATCCTGCCCAACTGCTGGAGGTCCGTCGGCTCGCCCCACGCATCCCCATCGGCGTGTTGCTGTGGCCTGAAGCCCTGCTGCCGCTGCGAACGGCGTGGGCGGTGCCGCTGTTGGGTGCCGATGCCGTGCACCCGCCGTCGTCGCTGGTGGACCAGACCTTTGTCAACGCCGCTCATGCGGCGGGGCTGCGGGTCCATGTCTGGAACGTTGCTGACCTCAACGATGCCCGACGACTGCTGAACCTTGGCGTTGACGCGTTGATTGTCGACGACGTCGCCGCGCATGCCCCGCTTTTTGGTCGAGCACGTTGACCACCATCGTGTTCGCCGCCCGTGCCACAGCAACACGCCAGGGCCGTCGTCCCACCACACCCGTCAGCGCAGGTGGTTGAGCAGCGGTGACATCGCCGTCAACACAGACGTACCCACGCTGCGATCGCCCTTCAACACCGCCGACACCGACGTCGGCGACGCACCGGTCAATAAGGCCCGTACAGCCTTGCCCGGCACCACGATGGTGAGTTCGCGCGTGGCTTCGTCGACGGAACCCCGGGCCACACTGATGCGCCCCTCGCCGGCAATGTCGAAGTGCACGCAGAGGCCGTCGGCAATGCCGGCAACCGCCTGATGGACGGCCGTGGCCATGACGGGGTCGAGCGTGCGAATGGCGTTGAGACGACGTTTGAGGTCTGGCGCCTGCGGAAAGCCGTCGACGGCGGCCTGGAGTTGGTCACGCAGCAACCCCAGCGCGCCTTTTTCGATGCGGACACTCAAGAGCGGTCGTTTGGCGAAGCCCTTTTTACCCGAGACCGCTCCGCGATCGTAGCTCAGCGTAAACGTGCCCTCGCCGACGGCCTCCACCTCGAGCTGGAAGCTGACCGGCGCGCGTCGCTCTCTGGGCGGTGCCAACACGTGCTCAAGCGCGGCCAAACTGTCCGCGGCCAGGATGTCTTTCACGGAATTCGGAATGATGGCCACGCCCTAACGCTCGGCCAACTCGCGGCGAATGCGCGCGCGAAACTCCTCAAACGACGTGGCTGGCTCCATCGGCGCGTACATGCCGTACCAATACTTGTTCCCGCCGACGTCGGTGAATGACAGACGCCATACCTGACCTGTCGCCTTGTTCACCACGTAGGTGGAGCCCGGCGTGTCGACGATCTCGAAGGGTTGACCCGCGGTCTCGGGCATCGATGCCGGCGACGGCGCCGACTTCGATTGCGCCAACAAGGCCCCACCGGTGGCCAGTGAGCCGACGATGACGCCGATGGCGACGAATGATTTCGGTGAACGGACCATGGGGACTCCTGAAAACAACCGTCAGCAGCACATCAGCAGCGAGCCTTCACGTCGAGGCGGCCATCTTCTGGCGGTAGAAGGTGCGCTGAATATCCGGCTCGACGTCGTAGTTTCGCTTCAATTCGTTCGCCAGATACTGCTCCACCACCCTGCCGACGAGGGGTACCTTGACGGTGATTTCGCCCTCAATGATGCGGCGCGTGCCCTTGCCATGGGGGATGAGCTTCCAGATGCCCTTGCTGGCGAGCAGGGCCTGCGCCTTCGCCGTCAGCGGCGTGATGGTCCAATGGATGGTGTGTTCGGCTGGGACAAAGCGGGTGTCCTCATGCCAGGTGAGCATCTCCTCGCTCAGGACCTTACGAACCGATGACGGGACATCGCCGCCGGCGACGACTTTGAAGCGCCAGGTGGTGGAGCCGTCGCCATTGTCTTTTTTGTCGACGAGGTCTCGACTGCGAAATGCCGGCATCTTGTCCAGCATTTTGATGAGATCTGGATCGTTCAGCCATTTCTCAAAGACCTCGACGGAGATCTCGGGGAAGTCGTGCTCAAGTTTGAAGGTCGTCGCCATGTGGGCA
>CAJBHN010001123.1 GCA_903952805.1 uncultured Myxococcales bacterium
GCACACAGTGGGCGGCGGCCAGGGCGGCCATCGTCACGATCAGGCTGAGTTGGACACGCACGTGATCAGGGTAGCAGACACCAGCGCCATCGCCGACGGGCTGGGAACCAGGGGCGGGCTGTGTCAGCGTCTCCACCATGTCGGGTAGCGGGTTCCACGAGACGGATCATTTCGTTGAAGATGTGGTCGCCAGTCCCACCCTGATGCTCAAGCGCATTGGACCGCCCCTGGTGGCGCTGATGTCTCTCTTCATGGGCGGCGGCGTCGGCTACTTCGTCCTGGGCGTTGTCTTTCATCGGCAGTGGACGTTGCTGGACTGCATCTGGATGAGCGTCATCAGCATCACCACCGTCGGCTACGGCGAGGCTTTTCCCCTCGATTTCCCCGCGGCGCGTTTCTACACGATGGCCCTGCTCATCAGCGGCATGGGCGTGGGCGTGTGGGCGATGTCGTCGGTGACGGCCTTCTTCGTCGAGGGGCACCTCGGCTTGTTCTTTCGGGAGAGAGCCTTGGAGAAACGCATCGAGCAACTCAGCGCCCACACCATCGTCTGCGGCTTGTCGCCGTCGAGCGAGCACGTCATCACCGAGCACCTGGTGGCCGGGCGGGCGGTGGTGTTGGTCGATCCCCGTCACGAGTTGGCGCAAAAAATCCATGACCGCTGGCACGAGCTCGCCGTCGTCATCGGCGATCCGTCGGTCGACGATGTCTTGCTTCGCGCCGGCATTGGTCGGGCCCGCTCGGTGGTGTGCTGCCTCGACACCGACCGCGACAACCTGTTCCTCGTCATCACCGCGCGCCAATTGGCGGCGGGCATCGAGATCGTCGTGGAGTGCGACGACCAGGCCAGCGTCGGCAAATTCAAGGCCGCCGGCGCCACCCACGTCGTCAATCCGAGCTTCATCGGCGGCATGCGCATCGCCAGCCAGGTGCTGCGGCCGTCGGCGGTGGCCTTCCTGGACCAGATGCTGCGCAGCGGCGACGCCCGCGTCTCCGAGGTCGTCGTCCACGCCAGCAGCGCCGTCGCCGGCCAGACGCTGGGGGCAACGCGTTTGCAAGAGACCACCGGCCTGCACCCGGTGGCCGTCAGGCTCGTGGGCGAGGCCGGCTTTGTCTATTCGCCAGGTGACGACGTGGTGCTCATGGCGGGCACGACGCTGATCGTCATGGGCGAGAGGGCCCGCCTTCAGAAGGTCGAAGCCGTCTGCGGCCCCCGCTGACGGCACCGACGGCTCAGGCCGGTGGTCGACGGCGCATCAGCCCCTCCTGGGCCGTCGACGCCACCAGCCGCCCCTGGCGGTCGTAGAAGCGGCCGCGCACAAAGCCGCGCGAACCCGAAGCCGACGGACTCTCCATCACGTGCAGCAGCCAGTCGTCCATGCGAAAGGGGCGATGAAACCACATGGCGTGGTCGATGCTGGCCACCTGCAGCGTCGGGTCGACCCACGAAGCGCCGTGGGGGCGCAGCGCCGTGGGAATGAAGCTGAAGTCCGAGCAATAGGCGAGCAGGTAGCGATGCAACGGCGGATCGTCGGGCAGCGTCGACGTCGCCTTGACCCAGATGGAATGGTTGGGAGCCGTGGCCGTCGGGTTGAAGACGTCCATCGGGTCGACGGCGCGCAGCTCGATGGGCCGCTCGGACAAGACGCGGGCGTGCATGCGCCGGGGGATCTTGTCTTTGTGCTCGGTCCACATTTCCAGTTCGCTGCGCAGTCCCTCGGGGCCCGGCACGTCGGGCATCGTGTCTTGGTGCTCGAAACCGGGCTCGTCGGTTTGAAAGCTCGCCGACAAATGAAAGATGGGCTTGCCTCCCTGGATGGCGACGACACGACGGGTCGTGAAGCTCTGCCCATCGCGGGAGCGGTCGACGTCGTAGACGATGGGTCGGGCCGCATCGCCGGGGCGCAGGAAATACGCTTGCAGCGAGTGCACCGGACGGTCGCTGGGCACCGTCTGGGCCGCAGCGCTGAGGGCCTGGCCAAGGACCTGACCCCCAAAGACCTGCCCCCAGCCAAGGTCCTGGCTCTGGCCCCGAAACAGGTTCTCCTCGATGCGCTCGAGGGACAACAGATTGACCAACTCATCCAGCACTGCGCTCACGATGCACCTCGGCTGCGCCCCTCGACGCAGCACCTGTTTGTATAGCAGTCACCATCGTCGTCGGCAGCGCGGTGACGGAACGGCGCCCGACCTGCTTTGAGCAGGAGCACCTGATGTCGGCGTGCAGTGTCGGCGTGCGGTGTCGGCGTGCGGTGTCGGCGTGCGGTGTCGGCGTGCGGTGGCGGCGTGCGGTGGCGGCCTGCGGTGGCGGCGTGCGGTGGCGGCCTGCAGTGTCGGCGTGCGGTGGCGGCGTGCGGTGGCGGCCTCGGCCTGCGGTGCCGGCGACGTCGGCGTCGCTGCTACCAGTCAGCGCCAACTGTGCCAATCACAACACAACTCAGTAGACACTTTTTTCATTCTATTGTGTATATACCTACAAGCCAACGCCGGCATCGTTGCCATCAACCATCATCGATCCTGTGTGGGAGCCGCACGCAGTGACGCTGCTGTGGGAACGGCACCGACCGTGGCGCATCGAGGGTCGTCATCGCGACGGACTGTCGTCGGCAGTGCCGTGCTCCGCGTCCATTGCTCGAGGAGGCCGGGGACCCGCGTCATGTCCACGCAATGCAGCGGCGTCCCGTCGACGCCAAGCCACAAGTCGCCCACCATCGAATCGTAGACGTCCACACCAAGGGCCAGCACATTCTTTTGGTCGTCACCTGGGCGATGAAGGGCATAGCGTTTCCCGCTGGACACATTCACCATACACGTGATCATTGGACAGTCAGCTCTGAGTTGCTCCCAGGTCTTCCACCCTGTCCAGTGGCAGGCCCTGGCCTCGGCCGACGACAAACAGCGGGCCGCGCTTTTGCCCTCGCTGCTCATGGCGCGTGGATTGAAACTCAAGAAGTGGCCCAGGCCGGTCTCCAGGCACCACACCAGCAGGATGGCGCCCAGCAGCGCGATGCTCAAACGGACAGGCCAGGCCTTCGCGGTGCCGCTGCCATCGTGCTCCAGATGCTTCGGCATGCGTCGCCCTAGAAGAAATGGCGGCGGACGATGTTCATGAAGTCCGACGAAAACGATTCCATCTCGGAGCCCAGCACCTTGATGCGGCTGTTGAACGCATTGTAGGCGATGACGGCGGGGATGGCCGCCAGCAGGCCGGCGGCGGTGGCGATGAGGGCTTCGGAGATGCCGGGGGCGACGGTGGCGAGGTTGGCCGAGCCGGCAGCGCCGATTTCGCCAAAGCTCTTCATGATGCCGATGACGGTGCCAAACAAGCCGATGAAGGGGCTGGTGCTGCCGACGGTCGCCAGCAGGGGCACCAGCCGCTCCAGCTCGGTCATCTCGGCGAGGGCCGCGCGGCGCAGAGCGCGCTCGACGTTTTCGACGCCATCACCAATCTGGACCTTGCCCTTTTCGGCGTGGGCAGCTTCGCGCTGCTTGACCTTGACGAGTTCCTGGTAGCCGGCACGAAAGACCTGGGCCAGCGGCGACGCCGACAGCTGCTCGGTGCGGGTGAAAATCTCGTCGAGGCGCTTGGACTGCCAGAAGTGCTCGAGGAATTCCGCACTGCCCTTGTGCGACGAGCGCAGGGCCATGGCCTTGACGACGATGATGGCCCAGCTGCCGATCGAAAACGCCACCAACAGCAACAACACGAAAAACGCCACCGGCCCCGAGTGGGTGATGGTCTCAAAGAACGACGGAGCCTTGGAGGCGCCGGCCTCGGCGATGTGGGCGTGGATGACGTCGTTCATGGCGGTCCTCAAAACGGTGGGCAAAACGGTGGCGACGACGACCGGGTCGGTGGCGGCGAGGCTGGCGGGGGTCGGGCCACGAAGGCCGCCGCCGCCGTCAGGTCAATACCTGGAATCAATACTTGGAGTTCGAGGTGCCGCCGGTGACGATGGCCACCGAGGCAGAGGCGCCGATGCGGTCGGCGCCGGCCTCAAGCATCTTCTTGGCGTCTTCGGTGGTGCGCACACCGCCCGAGGCCTTCACGCCGATGTCGGCACCAACGATGCGGCGCATCAGCTGGATATCCTCGACGGTGGCGCCGCCGGGACCAAAGCCGGTGGCGGTCTTGACGAACGCGGCGCCGGCGGCCTTCGACAACGCGCAGCCGACAATCTTTTCGTCGTTGCTGAGGCCGGCGGTCTCGAGGATGACCTTGACGGGATATGGGCGGGAGGCGGCGACGACGCGGCAGATGTCGTCGAGGACGGTGGCGTAATCCTTGTTCTTCAAGGCGCCGATGTTGATGACCATGTCGATTTCGCGGGCGCCGTTGCGCACGGCCTCGCGGGCCTCAAAGGCCTTGGCCGTCGCCGTCATGGCGCCGAGGGGAAAGCCGACCACGGCGATGGGTTTGACGCCGCTGCCGTCGAGGAGCTTGGCCACCAGCGGGATGTTGGAGGCGTTGACGCAGACGGTGGCGAAGCGCCATTGGCGGGCTTCGGCGCAGACCTTCTCGAGCTCGGCGCGGGTGGCCTCGGGCTTCAAGATGGTGTGGTCGATCATGCCGGCGAGGTCTTCGCGGGGCTTCACGCCACCGGCGGTGCTGGCGATGCGGGAGGCGCCGATGCTGACGAGGGTGTCGACGACGCCCTCTTTGCGGGTGGTGCAGTAGCCGCAGCCGGTGCAGGTGGCGTCGGTGGCGTCACAGGGCTGGGTGGGGTCCATGCCCGCGTCGCGGCGACCGGTGCCGTACGTCGTCGCCGACGTTGGCAGCGTCACGCCGAGCTGACCGGCCACCCGTTTGGCAATGGCATCTACAAGGGCATCGACGTCGCTCATGCTCGGCTCCTGAAATGCTGCTGGCCGCCTGGCGACGACCACTGGCGGGCGAGTGTCCGTGAGCCGTGCTGGAGAATCAAGCGAAGTCATCACCGGAGACCGTGATGGGGCACCTCGGCTGTTTTCCGTTCTTTTTCAAGCCTTTGTGACTCCCTTCCCAGGTCGATTGTTGCGCGGCAAGAACAGGGGGTGAACCCGCCGTCGACGTCTGCCCTGTGGCCCCAACAGCTCCACGACGAGGGCTTCGCCGTGTTGCCGGCGGTGTTGTCGGCCGCCGAGGTGGACGTCTTGCAGCGGGCCACCGACGAGCTGGAGGCCCGGGCCCGGGACTTCGAGGTCAGCACGGGCTTGCGGGGGGTATTCTTCGAGGTGCAGTCGCTGAGCGGCCGCAAGGGTGAGCCGGCGGTGCAGCCGGGGGCCCTGCGCAAGATCACGGGGCCGTCCAAGGGGCATCCAGCATTTGCGGACCTGCGCCGCAGCCCGGCGTTGCTGGCCTTGGTGGAGCAGGCCGGGCTCCGCCTGCCCCGCTGCGTCGTGGATCAGGTGAATTTCAAGCATCCTCGCCTGGGTACGGGCTTTCCCTACCACCAGGATGCCTCGTTCCTGCACGGCGACGCCATGCACGATCTGGAGCGCTGCGGGGGCCTCAACATGGTCATCGCCCTGGACGCGGCTGACGCCGACAACGGCGGCTTTCGCGTGTTGGGGGGCACGCACCGGCCGGGGCTGCTGCTGAATCAGCACGGCTACGACACCTCGACGATGAACGAAGGTGTCTTCGACGAAGCGCGGCTGGCGATCCCCGCGCTGCACCCTGGTGACGCCGTCTTTTTCGATCCCCTGCTGGCCCATGGCAGCGGGCCCAACCGCTCGGATCGTCGACGACGGCTGCTGACGCTGTGGTTTGTCGGCGGCGCGCCCCGGCTCGGGCTCCCTCTGCCATAGCTGATCCACCGTCGACGAAGACGGCTCCCTCGCGTGCCTTGGTCCTGCAGGACTCGCCCTTGCCTACGGGACGCCGACGCCGAGCCAGGTCAGGCAAGGCACGCCGGCGACGACGACGCTGCTGCCGTCGGCGGAGACGACGCCGTCGGCGAAGTGCTCCCACTGCCCCTCGTCGACCAGGCTGCCGTCGGCGCGGCGACAATCGATGCTCCCCAGGGCATAGACCGGGACCTGGGTCCCCGCCGCGAGGCCACCGCGGTTGGGCAGGCGGGCGCCGACACCAGCGCCAGCGACGTCGACCTCGGGAGAAAATGCCACCAGGGTCTGCAGCGGCGGGGCTCCGTCGCGCAGGCAGGCGGGCGCGTCGCTGACGTCGTCGAGGACCCGCGCCGCCAGCCGTTCGTAGGTGCCGTCGGGCAGGCCCGAGGGCACCACGTCGACGCTGGCGCCGTTGGCAAAGGTCACCGCCCGGGGGACGGCGGCATCACCCGCTGGCGGCAGGGTCGTGGCCCGCGTCGTCGACCACACCGCGTAGGGGGCATCCAGGACGATGCTCGAGGTGTCTGGCGACAGGGGCAGCGGCACCGCGCAATACAGCGTCGCCGAGTCGGTGAGGGGCTTGACCACCCGCGCCGTCGCCCGGTCCAGGCAGCGGGCGTTGGCCGCGATGTCAGCCTGGAAGGCGCCGTCGTCGCCAGCAGTGGTGGGGCGCAGGCATAAGAGCCGGCCGAGGGTGGTGCGCACGCACAGCTGCACGAAGGCACCGGGCACGGCGGCGTCGGCCTCGTCGACGACGCGGCCGCTGACATCGGTGATCCACGGACTGCTCGTCGGGCAGTCGAGGCTGCGGGCGAGGTCGTCCACGCCCGCGTCGACGTCGACGCCCGCGTCACCGGCTCCGGCTCCGTCTCCGTCAATGGGGCCGGCGTCGGCGTCGTGGACGTCTGCCGGCGTACAGGACCAGCCGGCGCCGAGCGCCAGGCAGACCATCGCCAGCTGACGAAACGACCGCCACTTGCTCATGGGGCGGGGGTTGGCGCGGGGGGGCCAAGGTCGGTCAAGGTGAGGGCGTAGGTCGTGCTGCCGCCCCGGTAGCCGACGACGACGATGGTCGCCGGACCGCTGTGCTTGAAGGTCTCCAGACTCGTCCTGCCGTAGCTGCCGACGGCGGCGTCGCCCACGACGAGGGGCTCGCCAGTGGCCACGTTCACCACGTACACGTCGAGGTCGGCCTGGGCGGCGGAGAAGGCGAGGTCCACGCGCCAGTCGCCGGCGAGGTCGATGGTGAAGAAGTCGGGGGCCTCGGTGCAGATGCCGCCGTCGACGGCGGCCCCGGCGGCGAGGGGGGTGGCGGAGGCGATGACGTCGTTGGGCTCACCGGCCTCTTCGTCGGCCTCGGAGCATTTCGCCCGGAACGAGGGAGCGCCAGGGTTCGACCAGTCGGCCTCGGGGTCGGCGGCGATGTCGAAGAACGGCAGCACGAACTGCGAGTCGTCCTCGTTGGCGATGACCTGCATGTCGCGGGTGCGGACCACGAAGCAGCCGGGCACGGCGCTCCAGATGGGGGCGTTGTGGATCGAGCCGGGCTCAACACCGTCAAGCTCGCCGACCCGCCAGGCGTTGGGCGTGTAGCCGCTGACGTAGGTGTTGGCGCTCTCGGTGGTCGGCATGACCTCCGGATTGGCGGTCTGCAGGTCGACGAAGACGACCATGGCGTTTTCAGCCTCGAGCTCGGGGGTGAGCCGGCCGACGGCCGCGGCGTAGTCGGGGCAGTTGGGGCACCACTCGGTGACGAGGATGAAGAACACGGTCTCGACGTTCGCGAAGCGGCCGGTGCGGCAGTAGACGTCTTCGAGGTCAAGGCTCGTGAACTCGCCGGCGTTGTCGACGGCGACGGTCCAGCCCATGGGTGCCATGACGGAGCCGACCCCCTCCAGGTTCGTCGAGGCGGGATAGACGCACGCGGGCTCGGCGGCCGGTGCTGGCGGATCCTTGTCAGGGGTGTCGTCGGTGGCGACGGTGCACGACATGGCGAGGAGCGTGGTCACGAGCAGGGCTCGTGTGGTGGCTGCGTGCATCATCGGGCATCTCCGGAGTCTCTGGTGTCTTGACGATGTTGGGTAACGGATCCCCCTGGCAGTCACAACGGCATCTCGTCGACAAACGTGGATCTGGAGGCCGGACATTCTGCAATACGTCATCTGCATGGCTGATGGTGTCGCCGGGTCGGGGCTGCTATCGCTGCTGACACATGAACACCGGTTTCCCATCTCACACGTCGTCCGTCGTCATGACGTCGTCCGTCGCCACGCTGCTGGCGGCCGTTGGGCTTTGGGTCGGGCTCGTCGGTTGCGCCGGTGGTGGCGCCGGCGCCGACGTCTCGGATCGATCAAGCTACCCCGAGGCGCCCTACGGCGTAGCCCAGGGTGATGTGATCACGGCACTGTCATTCTCGACGGCGACCGGGGAGCCCTACGGGCTGGCCGACATTTTCGCCGACAGCGACAAAACCCTGTTGTTGTTGAGCACCGCCGCCGGCTGGTGCACGGCCTGCATCGAGGAGCAGGGCGCCCTCGAGGAGCTGTCGACCACCCATGGGCCGGCAGGGCTGCAGGTCATGGTCTCCCTCTTCGAGGACCGGGACTACCAGCCGGCGACACCCGCCCTCGCCGCCCAGTGGCAGCAGGACCACGGGCTCACCTTCCCCGTGGTGGTGGACCCCGACTTCGTGCTGGCCGACTACTACGACTCCGCCCTCACGCCGATGAACATGATCGTCGACGTCAACACCATGACCATTCTGCGGGTCTCAACCGGCTGGGATCCCTCGGCCATCACCGCCATCATTGAGGCCCGCCTGTGAATCGCGCCGTCGTCACCATACTCACGCTGACGCTCGCCGGCCTCGGTGCTCCCCGGGTCATCGCCGACGAGCCGACGACGCCAGCGCCGCCGACGACGATGACGACGACGACGACGACGACGACGACGACGACGACGACGACGACGACAGCCGCCTCCCGACCAGCAGCGCCACCGTTTTCGCTGAAGGACCACAACGGCCAATCCATCTCGCTGGCGGCCTTGAAGGGCAAGGTGGTGGTGGTGAACTTCTGGGCGACGTGGTGCGCCCCGTGCCTGCAGGAGCTGCCCTTCCTCGAACAGTTCCACCAAAAGCGTGGCAAGGACGGCCTCGTCGTCATCGCCATCGCCACCGATGGCCCAGAGACGGCCGCCAGCGTCGCCACCGTCGTGCGCCGTCGAAGGCTGACCATGACGGTGGCCCATGATCAAAGCGGCACGGTCATCTCGTCGCTGAACCCGCGGGCGGCCAACCCCTACACGCTGTTCATCGACCGACAGGGGCGCGTCGCCCACCGTCACGAGGGATACTCCCCCGGCGACGAGCGCAAGTACGAGGCCCTCATCGATGCCTTGCTTGCGGAGCGCTGAACGATTGCGCGGCAGAGGTCGTCGGCTGGCGAGGTGGACGACCCTTGCTGCTTTCCTCGGGAGCGCGTCTGCGGCGTTTGCTGACGATGTCGCCGCTGGCGAGGTCGCTGTCGAACCGACCGTATCCGCCTCCGGGGTGAGCACCACGATCGGCGAGTGGCGGGTCGACAACCAAAACGGCATCGCCGACGACGACTACGGCGTGGTGCTCGAACGCTTCAACCTCGGGGTGCAGCGCGGCGAGCTGAGCAGCGAGGCCCGCATCGACGTGGCCCTGTTCGGCTTTCCGCCCGATGCTCGCTACCAGGACCTCAACCAGGTGGAGCGCTTGTCGGTGACGTGGGCGCCGGGGCCGTGGACGTTGACCGCCGGCGACTTCTATCAGCAGGTCGGCCGCGGCTTGTTGTTGTCGTTGCGGAAGCTCAACGAGGCCGGCGTCGACGTCGCCCTGCGGGGCGGCCGGGTCGGCTACCAGTCGGCGGACCACACCGTCGTCGCCTTTGGCGGCACCACCAACACGGTCAACCTCGACCCGATCAACCAACGCTTCCTGCCAGACCCTGGCGACATCGTCGCCGGCGGCTTCTGGGAGTTCCAGGTCGACCCCGGGCTCAAGGTAGGTACCCACGCGGTCTACACCCAACCCCGGGAGTCGCTGCTGCCCGATCTCGTCGACAACGCCACCACGGCGTCTGTGGGCGTGAGCCTGCCGCGCGTCTTCGACGGACTGTCGTTGCACACAGAGACCGCCGTGCAGGCCCGGTCATTGGCGGGGGCATCGCGCTTCGGGTCGGCCATCTACGGCACCTCCGAGTGGCACGTCGGCGACTTCGCCCTCGTCGGCGAAGGCATGATGCTGTCGGACTTCGAGCAGAAGGGCAGCCAGAACGCCGTGCTCGGCAGCCGCTTTGACTACAACCAGCCACCGACCCTCGAGCGCATCGACCAGGAGGTCGCCAACAACCGCGACCTCGTCGGGCTGCGGCTGCGGCCCGAGTACTTCTTCTTCGATCAGGACCTGCTGGTCTTCGTCAACGGCGTGTATCGCTGGAACGAGCCCGACGAGCCCTCGACGTTGCACCAGCTTCACGGCTACGGGGGCTTCGAGTGGCGCATGCCCGGCGGCGCCTCAAGGCTGGCGGCAACGGTGGGCGTCCGCGACGAGACCCGCGCGTTGGTTCCCGAGCGCGTCCCGTTGCGAAGCATGGTGCACGCCGACCTCGACTGGCTGCAGTCGGTAGTCGACGGCTACGCGGTGCACGCCACCAGCAACACCCAATGGTGGACCTTCCTCGACAACACCTTCGTCCGCGGCAGCACCCTGCTGGGCCTGGAGCGGGCGGGCCTCGGCGGGCTGACCTACGAGTTCGGCTACGACACGCAGAACAAGAGCCCCGATGTCCGCACCCTTTTTCATGCCCTGATCGCGTCGGCAGAAATCGGCGACGCCGTGCTGGTGCGGGGCACGCTGGGCACCCAGCGCGGTGGCATCAAGTGCGTCGCTGGCGTGTGCCGCGAGTTCCCCGCCTTCGCGGGAGGCCGTGCCGAAGTCATCGTGCGCTGGTGAGCGCCCTGCCTCGTCCGCCCCGTTGCGGGACCGGAGTGACCCATCGCTGACGACCCATCGCTGACGACCCATAGCTGACGACCATCGGACGACGAGCTCCAGGACCTGCCGCGATCGTCAAGGGTCATGGCTTCCCAGACCACCTGCGACCGTCAGCGCACCGCTCCCATCGAGGCACCGACTGTTGATGCCGACGACGAAGAGCTGGCAACGACAACGTCGTCGTGGCCGCGCCGCCGGGAGCCGGCGGCCGGGAGCGGGACCTTCATGGGCGTGTCGACGTCATGGGTCCAGCCCGAAGTGCAGCTCGCCGCCGCCCATCAGGTCCGCATGGCCAAGGCGCGGGCCGTCGACGACGACGCCGTCGATGGTGACGACGTTACCGGCGCTTGCGGCAGGGTCGCGGGTGATCACCAGGACGCCGCCGTCGACGTCGATCTCGACCCGGGGAAAGAGGGGCTGGCCGAGGACCCAGGCGTCGCTGCC
>CAJBHN010001124.1 GCA_903952805.1 uncultured Myxococcales bacterium
AACAAAGCCTGACACTTCGCACATCACTGAAAAACATCAGCGTGGAAGTGCGCTGTCTCCTGCGCTAAAACGATTCGCACTCGTTGGTTTTCTCTCGATGCTTGGCTTTGCAGGCTTCGAAGCAACATTTTCAATCTGGGGTCAATAGCCATTTGGTTTCACTGAAGGATCCGCATCAATTGTGTTCGTATTTGTTGGCATCACCTTGGTTGCAGTTCAAGGCGGACTCATTGGTCCGCTCACAGAAAAACTCGGTTCGCGAAAACTACTTCGTATTGGTTTGTCGTTAGTAGCAGTAGGACTTCTTCTTCTTGGCTTCACCACCACATGGCCAATGTTGTTTGTTGCATTGTTTTTGTTGTCTCTCGGACAAGGAATGTCTGGGCCATCAGGCGGAGCATTAGTCGCAGAACTTGCACCAGTGGAACGTCGTGGTGAAGCAATCGGATATCAACAAAGCACCGCCGCATTCGGTCGTGTCGCTGGCCCAGTGATGGCCGGCGCGCTATTCGACCATGTGGGGATCAGTTCGCCATTCTTAGTGAGCGGCATTCTTATTGTCTGCGGGGAAGGTGATGCTCTTGGTGATGCCATGCAGCGCGAGGTTGCCGCTGACGGTGTGGGTCGCGCCGCCTTCGCCGCCCTTTTTGACCGACGTCGATGTGAACGTCGCGGTCTTGAACGTGTCGACGTCAAAGAAGTCCGGCGAGCGCAGGTGGCCGCTCAGCTTTTCGTTGTCGGCCATGACGCTGGCCATCTCGATGGTGACGTTGACGGCGCTGGCTTCTGCGGTGGGTCCCATCAGGACCTGACCGGCGAAGGTCTTGAATTCACCGACGTGCTTGCCCGTCACCTTGGCGCCGACGAAGCCGACCTTGGAGCCGGCCTGGTCGAAGGCAAAGGGCTTGGCGTCGGCGGCAGGAGCGGGGACGGGTTGTTCGGCGGCGATGACGGCGCGGGGCGTGGCCGCCGCCGTCGTGGACGCGTCGTCGCCTTTGCTGCAGGCAGCGACGGCGAGGGTGAGGGCGAGGGCGAGGAAGGCGTGGCGGATCATGCCCGGGGCATGGCGCGGTCGGTCGACGGAGAAAAGACCCGCCCTGCCGCGCGGCTGGAATCAACGGTGCCGCCATTGATGGGTTTGCGCATCACGCGCGCCGCGCTTGATCAACGACCGAGCTCGCCCAACAGGCTGCGGCGAATGCATTCGACGGCGAGGGCTGTCAGGGTGCGGTCGACGAGCTTGGCCAGGTTGGTGTCGAGGGAGCGGGCCTCGTTGATGCCCAACAGTTGCTGCACAATGCCGTTGGTGATGTCAGCCCGACCGGGACGCTGGAGCTCGACGACGATGTGGCTCGTGTAGGAGTGCATGCCGGTGCCTTCGAGGAGGGAGCCGGGCCAGGCGACCTCGTCAGCCTCGATGATGACGGTGAGTTGGCCGGGACCGGTGGCCGAGCGCAGCGGCAGGCCGTGCTTGGCGCCAAGGTCGACCAGGGCGCCGCGCACCATCAGGCCCACGGCACGGCTCTGGTGCTCGACGACGACGGCGATGGGTTGGGCCAGCAGTTCGGCCATGGCAGCATCGACGGGAGCGAGGCCCCGGGCGTCGGCCATGGCGCTGGGAAATTGGTCTCGGGGCAGGGCGAAGATGTAGGGCAGATAGGCCGAGGCGGTACCGGGCAACGACGTGCTGAGCGTCTCGAGCTTCTGGAGCATGCGGGCATGCAGGACGAGCAGATCTTGTGCTTCGGGGCTGGCCTGGTCGGCTTCGGCCTGCAGCAGCTGGCGGGCGCGCTGGTAGTGCCCGCGTTTGGCCAGGCTCTCGGCCTCGTCCATGGCTGATTGGTGGGGCCGCAGCGCATCGGGGGGCCCAAACGAGGAGACCGCGACGGCGACGGCGAAAAACGCAGCAAGCATACAGCGACGACGTGGCGGGCCGGCCCGGTATTCATCGCCGCCCACCTGCCGCGATCACCGTCCCGACGGGGCGCTTGTACCTTCGCGACGGCGCGCAGGAGAGCGTCAGCGTCTTGTCGCCCGCACTGCTGCGGCGCGACGTCGCCGACGTCGCGTGGCGCGTGGTCAGGCCTGCGGGAGGGACTTTCCGGTGTTCTCGGTGAAGTTCCAGTGCAACTTTGTCATCAGCACGAACAACAGGTTCATCGCGAAGCCCGCGATGCACAGCGCCTGTATGGTCAGCACCGCGCTGGACGCTTCGCCCGGCAGCGTGGCGTGCCGCACCGACAGGCCCAGAGCAACAAGTCCGACGCACAGCGCGGTCTGAAAGTTTCCGGCGACAAAGGGGACGTTGATCGCCATTTTGAACGGAGGCTTGGTCACCAGCTCCAGCAGCATCATCCCCGCGTTCGCCAGCAGGACGCCGAAGTTGAGCGCGGCGAACAGAAACAGCGACGCCGTGGGCCCCTGCCAGCGCGTCGTGCACTCCTCCGGATGCAACACGCAGCCTCCAGCCACGAACGCGAGTGCGCCCCCGAGGGCCACAAACATGGCGCCGGTGAGGATCCGCATCCGCAGAAGGTGGCTGGGGGAAATCTTGTCAAAAGGCATCGTGGAACGCTCCGCGATGGTTCAT
Source organism: uncultured Myxococcales bacterium (assembly GCA_903952805.1). Classification (GTDB taxonomy): domain Bacteria; phylum Myxococcota; class UBA727; order UBA727; family VGSZ01; genus VGSZ01. The sequence continues at coordinate 2,591 of CAJBHN010001124.1, forward strand.
ATCATAACGAGCGATATTCTAAAAGAGCGAAGCGTTCGAACTGTTACACCGCTTCGTTGAGCCGAGGAGGCGATGTGGGCCGGCGCAAGACCTATGAACGCGATGACGTCACGGCGCGGGCCATGCGGCTTTTTTGGGAACAGGGCTACCATCCCACATCGACGCGTGACCTCACCGAGGCGATGGGCATGAACCCCGCTGCCCTGTACGCCGAGTTCGGCAGCAAGGAAGGTTTGTACCTGGAGGCGATCAAGCGCTACGAGGCGACGGTGGTGCCGGGGCACTTTGCATCGCTCGAAGCCCCCGGGGCGTCCATCGAGCAGATCCAGGGCGTCTTGGACTTCATGGGCAGCATCGGCGGCTACGAGAGGTCACACTATGGGTGCCTGTTGTGTAACGCCGCGATCGAGCGGGCACCGACCCTGGAGCAGAGCGAGGCCTCGACGATGCGCTTCGTGCGTCGCCTGACGCTCGCGTTTGGGCAGGCGTTGGCCAACGCACGCGCTGCCGGGCGCCTTCGCGACGATGCGCCCGTGGAAGAGCTTTCCAGGTTCTTTCCTGCGGTCTTGATGGGGATTTTTGTGATGGCGCGGGCGCGAGTGGACGCGGCCGTCATGCGTGCGGCCGCTGATCAAGCGCTCGCCCGCCTTGCGTCGGTGATCGCGTAGGGACGGCCACCCGCCGCTCCACCCGGCTTGTGTTGCACCCGGGTCCGCTTCCCATGGTCGCGCCCCTGGCTGCGGGCCCTCGCGCCCCCGACGACGTCAGGAGGTGAAACGCTACCGCCCCGGGCAGGCCTCGATGCAGCGCACCGCCTGGTCCGACGGGGCGTTCGGTTTCCCACGTGGTCTACGCACGTGAATATTTCATATGTGGTTATCTATAATAATATTTGAACCAAATAAATCAGAACAATGTATTCCTCCCAGACGAGGTTTCCCATGGTGCGTTGTGTGCTGCCGGTATTTGCTTTGATTCTGGGTATGGGGGTGGGCTGCGCTCCCGCTCCCGGCGAGGGCGAGGGCGAAGGCGAAGGCGAGGGCGAGGGCGAGGCGGCGTGTCCGGAGGGGCAGTTCCTCTGTGGCGGTTTCTGCGTGAACCCGCTCACCGACAATGAATTCTGCGGCGCCGATGCGACCTGCGCCGGCGGCGAAGTCTGCGGCGACGGCTTCAAGTGCGACGGCAGCGGCGTCTGCGCGGCGACCTGCCAGGCCGGCCTCGAGACCTGTGGCGACGTCTGCGCCGACACCGACACCGACGCCGCCCACTGTGGCGATTGCAACACCGCCTGCGGCAACGGCGAATTCTGCACCAACGGCACCTGCTGCGGCTTCGGCTTCACCGGCACCGCCGACGGCGACTGCGTCAACCTGTTCAGCGACAACGACAACTGCGGGGCCGCCGGCACCGCCTGCATCGCCGGCTCGCACTGCGACAACCGCGCCTGCGTCTGCGACAACGCTGTCGAGAGCCTCTGCGCCGACGGCTGTATCGACCTCCGCTCTGACGCCACGCGCTGCGGCGGCTGCGACGCGCCCGCCTGCGGCGCCGGCACGACCTGCCTGCTGAGCGAGTGCCGCGACCAGACCGGGACCGAGCTGCGCCTCCTCGCCGCAACACCGGACAACTGCCAGTTCGTCGACCACGATGAAAACGCCGCCGACGGCGACAGCATCACCGGCGACGATAACGGCGGCATCGCGCTCGCCGGCGACACCTTCTACTATTCCGGCGACGACCGCACGGCGCGCTTCCCCGTTGAAAACGTCGCCGGCGCGACGCCCCTCGACACGAAGCTCGACGGCATCTTCTCCGACCTGCAGGGAGGGCGCTTGCTGTCGTTGGCCATCGACGGTGTCCCGTTCAACAGTGACAACTCGGAACAAGACATCGACACGGTCGTCGAACTCGACCCGCTCACGGCCGCCGTGCTCGAAACGTTCCCGATCAACGGCTCGCTGACGACGGGCCTGGACCCAAACGTCAACAACAGCAATGCGATCTTCGCCGGCCTCGGCCGCGTCGGGGTCGTGCTGAACAGCCGCTTCAACATCATCGACCTCGCCACCTTCGACGTCACGCAGGTCCAGGCGCCGGACCTCGGCAATCACGAGGGCTGCGAGAACTGGGCGTACTGGGGCATGTTTGAGCGCTTCAACGGCGAAGACGCCGTGCTCGCGATTGGCACCGACGACGCCACCGAAGCGCCGGCCGTGATCCGGACGTACCTTCGCGACGGCGCGCAAGAGAGCGTCAGCGTCTTCACCGACCTGAGCGACATGTGCTCGTTTGCGCTCGACCCGTTCCGTCAGCGCTGGGTCTGGCACTACGAGGATTCTGCCGAGCTTGGTTACGGCAGCGAGGTCGCCGGCGCTTGCGATGCGACCATCTGCGCGTTGGAGGGCTGTGAGTTTGCGACCTGCGCCGGCGCGCGACCAGACCTGTGTGATGCGCTCTGCACCAACCTCCAGACCGACCTCGGCCACTGCGGCGACTGCACCACCGCGTGCACCGGCACCGCCCAGGTCTGCGACGCTGGTACCTGCGCCTGCCCCGCCGAGCTGTCGAACTTCTGCCCCGGCTCGCCGGGCGCGTGCGTCGACTTCGCCTCCGACGAGCAAAACTGCGGCGCCTGCGGCACCGCGTGCACCGGCACCGCCCAGACCTGCGACGCTGGCATCTGCGCCTGCCCCGCCGAGCTGCCGAACTTCTGCCCCGGCTCGCCGGGCGCCTGCATCGACTTCGCATCCGACGAGCAGAACTGCGGCGCCTGCGGCACCGTGTGTTCCAACGTGGGCGACGTCTGCGTCTTCGGCGCCTGCCTTTCGCAGGCGTAGGAGCTCCCCGGCGACCCGAGACGGTCCCGATGGCAGCACAGGGCCCCGCGCACGCGGGGCCCTTTTTGTTGGCGCCTCCGCCCTGCTCCGGCTCACCTTGGCCAAGGGTGCACCCGACTGAGAGGGCGGCTCATGGGGGAACCGGCTCAGAGCGTGACGACGAGGGCAGCGATCTGGTCGGTGCACAGGCCCCAGCCCTGGTGGAAGCCCATCTGTTCGTGGGCCTCCTTGTCGGCGACGGTCCAGTGTCGCGCGCGGGCCGTGTAGCGGGTCTGGCCGTCCTCGTCGGCGAAGGTCAGCACCACGGTCA
>CAJBHN010001125.1 GCA_903952805.1 uncultured Myxococcales bacterium
CAGCCCTTCGTCGAGAAGAAGGATCGCCTGACCATCACCCCGCTGGGACATGGCTTCTTCCGCGTGCACTGTTTCTTCGGCTTCATGGAACAGCCCAACGTCCCCCGGGCCTTGAATCTGGCCCGGGTCCGACGAGACCTCGAATTCGACGCCGACGAGGTCACCTACTACCTGGCCCGCGACCGTGTGCTTGGCACCCACAGTGGCGAGATGGGCGTCATCCCCGAGAAGTTCTTCGGCTTCATGAACCGCAACGCCACCAACGCCGACAGCTACTTCCAGATCCCCCCGGGTCAGGTCATCGAAGTGGGCACGCTGGTGGATTTGTGAACGTGTGGCCGACGCCGCACCTCGTCGACAACGATGGTGCGGGCGCTAGAGTGCTCGGGCCATGACCCAAAGCTCCCCTCTCAAGCGCCGTCATCCGATCCTCGTCTACCTGGCGGGGATTCCGGTGCCGGGCCTCGGTTTCCTGCTGACGGGTCGCCTCGTGCCCGCCATCGCCACCGCGGTGACAGCGATGGCGACCTTGGTGCTGGTGCCCCTGTTCAGCATTGACGTCCTCGACCGCCCCGACCTGCTGCCAACGCTGATGATGGTGCTGAGCCTGGCCGTGCGTCTGGCGTCGTCCTCCATCGCTGCCTGGCTGGCGTTCACCGACACGCCGCGGGCCTATCGGGCTTTCGAACACGCCTGGTGGGCCTTCGGCTTCGCGCTCGTCGTCACGGTCGCCTGGATCAACACCCTCAAGTGGGTGGTCCCCAAGGTGGCCACCATCGCCTACGTGCTCGACACCTCGCTGGCCCCGCAGGCCGAGCCCTATACACGCGTCGTGATCACAGCCCGCGGCTTCGACCGCGACCACGTCGCCATCAACGACCTCGTGGCTGTGCAGGGTGCCTCGACGTCGTGGTCGGGCGTGGCCGACCCGGCCCTCAAAGGCCTGCCTGGCTTCGCGCGTGTCATCGCCACCGCCGGCAGCGTCGTCGAAGTCGACGTCAACGGCAACGTCAAGGTCGACGGCTTTCCCGTCATCGCCACCCCCTGCCCGCCCACGGTGCCGCATCACGGGCGCAGCTGCATGGTCGAGAAGCAGGCCACCACCGGCGGCGCGAAGGAGCGGTACACGACGGCGACGTCGTTTGCGCGCGAGTTCGCCGCCACCAGCGTGGGGCCCGGCCAGGTCTTCGTCTTGCCCGACGACCGCGGTCGCAAACTGACGGCCCCCGCCGGACTCATTGCCGTGGGCGACCTCGCCGGCCGCGTCGTCATCGCCCGCTGAGCAGCAGCATCCCCCGAAAAAAACCCGAGAAAAAGGAGGGGCGGTCAGCCCCTCCTTGTGCGTCGTCGTCCCGCTGCTCGACGTGCTCACACCAGGGCGTGAAAGACCTGCTGGACGTCTTCGTCCTGCTCAAGCTTGTCCACCATCTCGAGGACCTCGGTGGCCTTGTCTTCGGGCAGCTCTTGTGGCGTCTGGGCAATGAATTCGAGGGCCGCCGACACCGTGTCGATGCCACGTTCTTCGAGGGCACTTTGGATTTTGCCGAAGGCGTTGAGCGCACAACGGATGATGAGCTGGGGCTCGCCTTTTTCGCCGGTGCCCTCGCCCATCTCCTCGAGGCCGTGATCGATGAGCTCGAGTTCGAGTCCCTCCTGGTCGGCGACCTTGCCTGGCTCGATGCGAAACACACCCATGCGGGTAAACGAGTGGGCGACGCTGCCCGACGTGCCGAGGTTGCCGCCGGCTTTGCCAAAGCACGTGCGCACGTTGGTGAAGGTCCGGGTGGGGTTGTCGGTGGCGGTGACGACGATGATCGGCACCCCGTGGGGCGCATAGCCCTCGTAGATGACCTCTTCGTAGTTGGCCGAATCCTTGCCCTGGGCACGTTTGATGGCGCCGTCGATCTTGTCTTTGGGCATGTTCAGGGCGCGAGCGTTTTGAATCTGGCGACGCAGGGACGCGTTGGTGTGGGGGTCGGGACCGCCAGTCTTCACGGCGATGACGATGTCCTTGGAGATGCGCGTGAACGCCTTGGACATCTTGTTCCAGCGGGCGAACATGGTGTGCTTGCGCGTTTCGAAGATGCGACCCATCGGTTTCGTCCTTGTCATCGCCAGCCAGCAAACAGGCCGACCTGAATCAGGTCGCCTCTAGCAGGCCAGTGAAAAAGCACGAAGGGGGACCACGACCACAAGCCTACCGACATGTGGGACCATGGCATACATCAAGGAACCGCCCCGTCGGGGATCAGAACGTGCCGTCGGCCGACGTGCCCAACAGCAGCCGGTCTGCCCAGGCCGGGTCCGACGTCGCCGTCGCCACCGTCGGCGCTGCCGGAGCCTGCATCGCCCGCGAGGCCCTCTCGGCCTTGTCGCGAAAAAAGAGCCGCATGGCGGGGCGGGTGGCGCCGTCGGCGGCGCTCAGCAGCAGCTGTTGGGCTTCGTCGGCGGCGGCCGAAGGGACGACGGGGGCTATGGCCGGCCCGACCGGGCCCTCGGCGGGAGCAGCAGTCGGCGCCTCGCCTGCAACGACCGGCGCATCGCCGGCAGCGACCGGCGCATCGCCGGCAGTGACCGGTGCATCGCCGGCAGTGACCGGCGCATCGCCTGCAACGACTGGCGCATCGCCGGCAACGACTGGCGCATCGCCTGTAGCGACTGGCGCATCGCCTGTAGCGACTGGCGCATCGCCTGCCGGTACCGGGGGACGTCGCACCAACGCCGTCGCCAGGGCCAGCACCGCTTGCTCCTGGAGCATCGGCGGCAACAGCTGCTGCCCGGCGACAAGGGGGCGCAGCAAGGCAATGGCCGGCTCGAGGCTCCCCTGCTGCACCAGTTGTCGGGCGTGAACGTATTGGGCCAGCGCCACCACCTGCGCCGACTCGTCCACCGACCCACGGCCGACCGATTCGGCCAACGCCAGGCGCGCGCCATCGCGCAGGCGTGGATCGGCGATGAAAAAGGCCAGCGCCGCCCGCGACATGGGCGCTCGCTCCCGCAAACGAATCGCCGACTCGGCAAACATCCGCGTGGCCACGATCTGCCGCTGCAGGTCTACGACGGCGATGTCGACGTCGACAGCTGCCCAGACCCCTTGCGCCTCCCGCTCGCGACCGGCCCGCCACAGCTCGATCCCCAGCGCCAATTGGCGCGTGGCCCGGGCCGAGGCCGACGGCGACATCGCCACCAGGTCGCGCAGCAGTTCAATGGTGCCTGCCGAGTCGCCAACCTCACGGACGTCGGCGACGAGCTCGGACAAAGTGCCGTCGGCGTCGTCGCCCTGCAGCGCGCGAGCTGCCTCTTTGGCCCCGGCGAGGTCACCCAGGCGAGCCTTGCGGCGGATGTCGACGGCGGCTTCGGCAACTTCAGGGTCGCAGACCTCCTCGAGAATGCTTGGGCGCTTGAAGCGGACCGCCGCATAGGCCACGGCATCGCTCGGAAGGGGCAAAGCCTCCAAAGCGGCCTCGTGGCGAGCGATGAGGTCGGCTTCGTCGTCGGTGACGGCCGTCAAATCACCAGCCCCACGATACAGGCGCTCAATGGCGCCCGGTCCATCATCCGCAGACTCGGCGACAATGCTTTCGATGAGGGCACCAGCGGCGACATACGCGCGACCGGGCTCTTCACCAAAGAAGCTCATGAATGAAAACAGCCGATGCAGGTCGGGAGCCTGCTTGGTCCGCCGCATGGCTGCCGCCTGCTCGCGCAACGTCAGTCCCTCGTTGACGACGAGCTCGGGGGTCAGGGCCATGGCCACGCCCTCGGTGACGGCGGCATTGTGCATGACGATGAAGCGCGACGGCACGTGCAAGAACGTGTCGGAGCGCTCGCCGACGACGACGTGGGCCAGCTCATGGCCCAGGCTGCGGTGGGGGATGGTGGTGCCGCTGATGTGCAACTCACGACGCCAGGGCATGGCGAAGTCGACGTGAACGGCGCCGGTATAGCGAGCCATCTGGGCGCGATCGGGGTGGACCCAGATGTGGATGTCCTCGCTGCTGATGGGACCCAGTCGCGCCGCCAGCCTCCCCTGCCACAAGACGCCCTCGGCGAGCACACCGTCGACCTCGCGTGGCGTCGTGCGCAAGGGGTCGGCGTGGACCACGAGATTGCCGCGTCGCTTGTGGAGGGAATAGGCCTCATCCATGGCGTCGCGACCAGGTATCAACGCTGCCCTGGCCTGGTTGTGGGCGACGACAAAAGCAATGCCGACCACGAGCGCCAGGGCCCACACGCGGGCACTGTCGGAGGCGGCTCCCGAGACCAGGCCGCGGGTTTTCTCCGCGGGCCACATGGCGCTGCCCACGAGAGCGATGGTGATGGCCAGCATCATCGTCGCCAGGCGAAACCCGATGGCGGCCTCGGGGAGCGATGCACCAGCCAACAGGTCCGTGCTGATGACGACGAAGAAATGGGAAGCGACGCGAAAACCGGGTTCGTTCCACAAGGCCACCGCGATGCTGCCGGCGACGACCAGCTCGAGCAGCAGGCAGACGAAGAACGCCCGACGAGCCCGACCGATCAGGCGTCCAATCAATGGGCCCACCGCCGCCTGCAGCGCCAGCACGGGCAACGCCATGATGGCCATGGGCAAGCGCCCAACGCTCTGGGAGCACGACGGCGACACGGCCGCACCGATGGCGGTGGCCAACCAGAACACGGCGAAGGACAGGGCCCCGACCATCAAGCCCGCGCGCCAGTCAGCGACGAAGCCGCCACGCTGTCGCCGTGCCCCCAACACGGCACCGGCAAGGGCGATGGCGACGCCGCCCACCACCGCCAGCACCATTCCCGCCTCGGGGCCTGGATTGGAGAGCAGTGAGGAACGGCCACTGATGATGGCGGCGATGATGACGACGACGACGGCAATGACGCCGCCCGGGGACGGAAGCATGGGGGGGACTATACAGACCGTTGTCGCGTGCGGGGAACGAATTGGTGGCGTTGGCTTCGGCCGAGTTGCCGTCGAGTCGTTGAATGCTGGAGCGGGTTTGACGCCCTGGGGGATGCGGCATGGACCAACACGCCGCCCGGCTGCAGGCCCTCGACACCTCGACGGCCCGCTGTGCAGCACGCCCACGTGGCCGTGGGCTGGCACGCTGATGAGCGAACGAATGCGACGTGTGTCAGCTCGGCTGCTGTGCTGCTGCCGCGTCAACTCCAGACCCTCCCCAGGACGAGCGGAGGGTGTTTGGGGGCATGCCGAGACGTGGGACCAGGCTCGCACTGGCCTTCGGCCATGTTCACCTCAGCGCGCAGGACCGGGGCCCTCCACGCACGCGTGACGACGACAGAATCATGTCTGCGTGCGTTGATGCCGTCGCCCTCGACGTCGACAGTGCCTTGCCGCACTGAGGCATTGTGACGGTGTGTCGGCACACCCACGTCGACAGTCACGTGCAGGAGGTCCGATATTCCCAGCGTGTAGCGACGTGCCGAAGTGCGTCCGTCTCGGGATGACGAGAGGGAGCCCAGCAGCCATGCGCCTCAATGCCAACTTGTTTCGCCGCGAAATCATCCCCCACGTGCTGGCGTTCAGCGGGCTGGTGGCCGCGACGCTGATCATCGACCTGCTGCTGCACGTGGCGGGAGCCGTCTGGGTTGGCCGCTATCTGGGCATCGTCGGCACGATGCTGATCATCGGCTCCTTTGGCTACTCACTGCGCAAACGAAAGCTCATCAGCGTTGGCAAGCCCGTGCACCTGCTCCGACTGCATGAGGGCATGTCGTGGGCGGGCTCCTTGTTCGTGCTGGTGCATGCCGGCATTCACGTCAATGGCGCTTTGGCCTGGCTCGCCGTCGCCGCCATGCTCGTCAACGTCGGCAGCGGTTTGGCTGGCAAGTTCTTGCTCACTCGGGCGCGCCAGCGTCTGGGTGACACGCGCCAGCACTTGTCGGCACAGGGCTTGACCGAGACGGCGATCGAGGAGCGACTGCACGTCGACAGCCTGACG
>CAJBHN010001126.1 GCA_903952805.1 uncultured Myxococcales bacterium
ACCCGGTTGGTCGCCTGGACTACGACGCCGAGGGTGCGCTGCTGCTCACCAACGACGGCGAGTTGGCCAACCTGCTGACCCACCCGCGCTACCACGTCCCAAAGACGTACCAGGCGAAGATCAAGGGCATCCCCAAGGAGGCCGACCTCGAGAAGCTGCGCCGCGGCATCATCCTCGAAGACGGTCCCACCAAGCCGGCCCACGTCGAGGTCATCCAGAAGGTGCGCGTCAACACCTGGGTGGAAATCACGGTCACCGAAGGCCGCAACCGCCTGATCAAGCGCATGTTTTGGCGCATTCAGCACCCGGTGCTGAAGCTGGTGCGCACCAAATTCGGCGCTCTCGACACCGAGGGGCTGCGCGTGGGCGAATACCGCGAGCTCGAGCCCAAGGAACTCGCCCAGCTGCGCTCCATCCTCGACTGACCACCCGCACAGCCGGAGTCTCCATGAACACCCCCATCCTTGGCGTCATCGGCGGCTCCGGCCTCTACGACATGCCAGGCCTGACCGACGTCGTCACGCAGGCTGTGCACACGCCGTGGGGTGAGCCGTCCGACGACGTCGTCATCGGCACCCTCGCCGGCATCCGCACGGCGTTTCTGCCCCGGCATGGCCGAGGCCATCGCTTCACGCCGTCCGAGGTGAACTACCGGGCCAACGTCGGCGCCTTGAAGCAGCTCGGGTGTCGCTTCGTGGTGGCGGTGTCGGCGGTGGGTTCCATGCAGGAAGCCATCGAACCCGGTCACCTCGTCGTCGTCGATCAGTTCATCGACCGCACGGTCGCCCGGCCCCGGACGTTTTTTGGAGACGGCGTCGTCGGCCACGTGCCCTTCGCCGATCCCGTGTGCCACGTGCTGCGGCCCATCCTGCTCGACGCCGCACGTGAGAGCGGCGCGACCGCCCACGACGGCGGCACCTACCTCTGCATCGAGGGCCCGCAGTTCTCGACGCGCGCCGAGAGCCTGCTGTATCGAAGCTGGGGCGTCAGCGTCATTGGCATGACCGGCATCCCCGAGGCCAAGCTGGTCCGCGAGGCCGGCATGAGCTTCGCAATGCTGGCCCTCGCCACCGACTACGACTGCTGGCACGAGAGCGAAGACAGCGTCAGCGTCGAGGCCGTCATGGCCGTCATGAAGCAAAACGTGTCGGTGGCCCAGGACGTCGTTCGCGGCGTGGCCCAGCGGTTGGCGGCGCCGGGAGCCCCGTCGACGAGCCCATTTCACGACATCGCCAGCGGCGCCGTCATGACGTCGAAGGACGCCCGCTCCATCGAGGCCCGACGCCGGCTGCGCGCCATTGCCGGCGATCTCATCGGCTGACGGCCCCGGCGAAGCCCCGGCCTCGTCGTCAGCCCGTCATCGAAGGACGGTGGCGCGCACGACGTCGATGACTTCGTCGATGTCGGCGTCTTTGAGATTTGACCCCGACGGCAGGCACAGACCGCGAGCAAAAAGGTCTTCGCTGACCGCGCCGCCGATGGCCCGGCATCCGGCAAAGACCGGCTGCCGGTGCATCGGCTTCCACACTGGCCGGGCCTCGATCTCCTTGGCCAGCAGAGCCAGGCGGATGTCTTCGCGGCCCACGTCGCTGGCCCCGTCGACCGTGAGGCAGCTGAGCCAACGCGTCCCGTGCCCCCACGGGGCCTCGGGCATCATCGTGATGGCCGGCAGATCGGCGAAGGCCTCGGCGTAGCGGGCAAAGACCCGGCGGCGGGCGGCGACGCGCTCGTCGAGCACCCGCAGCTGGCCCCGGCCGATGGCGGCGCAAATGTTGCTCAACCGATAATTGAAGCCGACGACGCTGTGCTCGTAGTGGGGCGCGGGGTCACGGGCCTGGGTGGCGAGGAAGCGGGCGCCGTCGACGATGGCCTGGTCGTGGGCGACCAGCATGCCGCCACCCGACGTCGTGATGATCTTGTTGCCGTTGAAGCTGAAGATGCCGACGTCGCCAAAGCCACCGCACGGCTCGCCCTTGTAGGTCGCCCCCAGCGCCTCGGCGGCGTCCTCGAGGATCTTGACGCCGTACTTCGCGCACGCCGCCCGAATCGGGTCGTGGTCGGCGCTCTGGCCGTAGAGGTCGACGACGATCACCACCCTGGGGAGGCGACCGCGGCGGGCAGCGTCGTCGAGGGCGTCGGCCAACAGGGCGGGATCCATGTTCCAGCTGCTGCGCTCGGCGTCGACAAAGACCGGAATCGCGCCCTCGTACAAAATGGGGTTGGCGCTGGCCGAAAACGTCATCGAACTGCACCACACCTCGTCGTCGCGCTTGACGCCCAACAGGCGCAACCCCAGATGGATGGCCGCCGTCCCCGACGACAGCGCTGCGGCATGCGGTACGTGGACGTAGGAGGCCAACTCGCGCTCGAAGGCGTCGACGTGGGGCCCCAGCGGGGCCACCCAGTTGGTGTCGAAGGCGTCCGTGACGAGAGCGCGCTCGTCGGAACCGATATGCGGCGAAGAAAGATAGATGCGCGGCATGCACAAACGTTGCTCTACCCGCGCCCTCTTGTCACTCGTGCCGGCACGCCGACGGCAACGACGTCGTCACCAAGGTCTGTGACGACGACACCGCCCGCGCCGACCACGCTTCGAGCGCCGATGCTGCGCCCCGGAATGACCACCGACGCCGTTCCCAGGAAGGCGCCGACGCCGATGGTGACGTTGCCGGCGAGGTGAACGCCGGGAGCGAGGTGGGCGAAGTCGCCGATGACGGCGTCGTGGTCGACGGTGGCGCCGGTGTTGACGATGACGTGGGCGCCGATGACGGTGTCGACCTGCACGACGGCCCCGGCGAAGACGACGCTGCCGGCCCCCAGGGTCACGCCGGGGTCCACACAAGCCCGTGGATGCACCAGGGTCACCCATTGCCCCACGATGTCGTCGAGTTCCTGCGCCACCCTCTGCCGGGCGGCGTTGTCGCCGATGGCAATGACCGCCCGGGCCCCACGCGGGAGATGCTCGCGGGTGGGGGCACAGACCGGCACGTCCAGCAGCGTCGAGCCGTCGCGGGCGAGGTCGTCGTCGACGACGCGGTCGACCTTGATGCCGGCCGCCTTGCACAACGCCAACACGACCTTGGCGTGCCCCCCTGCCCCAACCACCGTGATGCCGCTCATGCCGTCTCCGTCGTTGTTGTCGTCGTCGTCGTGGTCGGCGTCGACGTGGTCGATGACGAGGGCGAGGGCGTGCCCATGAACTCGCGCATGGTGGCCTCGCCCTGGGCCGAG
>CAJBHN010001127.1 GCA_903952805.1 uncultured Myxococcales bacterium
CGCCGCCACCGCCGCCAGCAGGACGACCACGGCCACCACCGCCGCCGCCGCCGCCACCGGGACGACCGCGACCGCCGCCGCCGCCGCCGCCGCGACCGCCGAAGCCGCCCCGGGGAGGACGGTCTTCAGCGAGCATGTCGGTGGCGCCCTGGCTGGTGCCGGCGGGGAACGGATGCTCCTGCTTGGGGATGACCGTGCGGATGGTGCGCTCGATGTCGCGCAGCAGGTCTTTGTCGTCGGGGGAGCAAAAGGCCCAGGCGATGCCGTCCTTGCCGGCGCGGGCGGTGCGGCCGATGCGGTGGACGTACTGCTCGGGGACCTCGGGGAGGTCGACCTGGATGACGTGGGAGACGCCGTCGACGTCGATGCCGCGGGCGGCGATGTCGGTGGCGACGAGGGCTCGCAGGCTGCCGCTCTTGAAGCCGGCGAGAGCCCGCTCACGAGCGCCCTGGCTCTTGTTGCCGTGGATGGCGGCGCTGGGGACGCCGGCCTTCTCGAGGGTTTCGGCGACCTTGTTGGCGCCGTGCTTGGTGCGCGTGAACACGAGGACGCGGGTGACCTCGGGGCTCTTCAACAGGTGCAACAACAGCGAGCGCTTCTCTTTGCTGTCGACGTGGAAGATGAACTGGTCAATGCGTTCGACGGTGGTCGACGGCGGCGTGACCTCGATGCGAACCGGAGTCTTCAAGATGCGCTGGGCGAGGGACGTGATGTCGTCGGGCATGGTGGCCGAAAACAGCAGGGTCTGACGCTTGTCGGGGACGGCGTTGATGACGCGCTTGACGTCGGGGAGGAAGCCCATGTCGAGCATGCGGTCGGCCTCGTCGAGGATGAGCACCTCGAGCGAGCCAAACGACACCGCGCGCTGACCCATGAGGTCGAGCAGGCGGCCGGGGGTGGCGATGACGATGTCGACGCCGCGGCGCAGGGCATGCTTCTGGCGCTCTTCGGAGACGCCGCCAAAGATGACCTCGTGGCGGATGTCGCAGCCCTTGCCGAACTCGGCGAAGCCTTCGCCGATCTGGCTGGCGAGTTCACGGGTGGGCGTGAGGATCAAGGCCCGCACGGGGCGCATGCCCGGCGCTGGCGTCGTCGCCATCAACCGCTGCAGCAGCGGCAAGGCAAAGGCTGCGGTCTTGCCCGTGCCCGTCTGGGCGATGGCGACGACGTCGCGACCGGCGAGGACGGGCGGGATGGCCTCTCGCTGAATGGGCGTCGGCGACGCAAAGTGGGCGACGTTCTTCTGCAACGTCGGGTGGATCGAGAGGGCGGCAAATGACATGCCGACGTCATAGCAACTGAAGCCAAAAGCAGAAGGGCACATCGACGCGGGGCGTCATCAGACCCAAACGTGCTGCCAGCTCAGGAGGTGCCGGCGGCGACCCCGACGTCGGCCACGTCGACCGGCGACGGTTCGACGCTGACGGATCGCGGCATGAGGCCGGCGATGGCGTCCACCGCGGGAAGGGCGGTTTCGACCGTGCCGGCGATGACGTCGACGGCAGGCAGCGACGGCGCCTCCAGCAGCTCACTGCGCACGCGACCGACTGACACGACGCCCGTGAGGGCGCTGGCGAGCACGACGTCGCCCACGCGTTCGGCCTTCTTGGCGGGGGCTTTGACCGCAGCGGGCAAGAGTTCGGCGGCGTCGGCCAACAACACCGGCGATGGGTTCACCGCCATGGGCGGCAACGGCATGGCCCGGGCCTCGGGCAACAACGACGTTTTGGCCTGCGGAGGCGGAATCACGAGGCGACCACCTTTGGCGACGATGGCGTCGGGGGCGAGGCCGTTGCGCATGGCGACCAGGTCAAGCGGCACGCCGTGCTTCTTGGCGATGTCCTTGAGGCGCTGGGCCGACGTCGTGGTGACAATCGCCTTGGCGGCCCGCTGGGCCTTGTGCTTGTCGCGCTCGGGCAGCGCGTTGACGGCGGCGATGATGGCCTCGCCCTGGCCCCTGGGCAGACGCAGGCTCATACCGTGGGGCAGCGGTTGACGACCGCGAGCGGCCTCGTTGGTCAGCGCCGGGTTCAGCGCCTCAAACGTCGCCTGATCCACCAGGCCCGTGGCCACCACCTGCGTCGAAAACAACGAAAACGGCATGCGGACGACGTCGTAGCTCCAGGCGGGTTTCTTTTGCACGCCGGCAAAGCGGACGGCCTGCTCGTCGAGGATCTCCAGGACCGCCAGAAACGACGCGTAGTAGTTGCGGGCGGCGAAACCAAAGCGCTTGTTCGTGCTGGCCGCGAGGATGACGTTGAAGTCGTTGGTGCCGGCAGCGCGGGCGAGGGCGCGCATGCCGCCACGGCCATAGTTGTACGACGTGATGGCCAACGGCCAGGTGCCCAGTTCCTTCTTGGCCTGCTTGAGATATTTTGCGGCGGCCTCGGTGGCGAGGACGGGGTCCCACCGCTCGTCGACGACGGTGTTGAGCTGCATGTACTCCTTGCCCGTGTAGCTCATGAACTGCCACACACCGGCGGCGCCGACCTTGGAGTGGGCTGCGGTTTGAAACAGGCTTTCGACGAAGGCGACGCCGATGAGTTCTTTGGGCAGGCCCGCGCGGGCGAGTTCTTCGCCGATGAAACGTTCATAGAGGCCCGAGTTGGCGTAGCCCTGCACAAAGCGCTCGTAGAGGCCGTTTTGGCCGCGAATCTTGGCGGTCCGTGTGTATTTGTCGGCGCGGTTGCTGACCTGCAGGGCGATGAAGACGTCGCGCTCCACACCGGTCAACGACGACGCATCCTTCGGCTGCTTCTGCTGCAGCGCGTGCATGGCGGTTTCAACCTCGGTGCGCATGGCGGTGATGACCTGTTGGCGGGTGCGACCCTGGCTGTCTTTGTCGCCACGTTTCGGCACGCGAAAGACGCGATAGATGATGCCGAGGTTGTCTTCGTCGGTCAGCGCGATGTCGTCGAGGCGCCACTCGGCATAGACCTTCTTCCAGAAGGCGACGTTGGGCGCGATGGCGGAGGGCTTGTCGAATTCGACGGGCACCGCGTGGGCCGTCGTCGACAGTCCCAGGAGGGCGCACAGGCCGATGGCCAGAAGCTTCATCTGCATATCGAACCGTCCCATGCCACGTGAGCGTCCATCAGAAATTCACCGGTCGTTCGGCCGGCGCCGACGACGTTTGGATGCTTCGTTGGTCAGCGCCAGGAAGCGTCAGCGTCGCGTCGACGATCACCCGCCGGAGGCCATCTCCATCACCGCCGGCTCGGTCGACGACACGGCTTCGGCTTCTTCGACGTCGTCTTTGGCCTCGGGATCGTAGAGACCATCCGACGCCAACGCCGCGCCCAGCGCATTTTGCACCCGCCACATCGGCCCGGCGCCGGTCTTGTAGCCGGCCGTCAGAATCGAGAACGCCACGACGTCACCCGATGGACGGGCCACGGCCCCCGACAAGGCGCTCACGCCGCGCAGGGTCCCCGTCTTGGCGCGCAATCGACGCGTGGCGGGCGTGTTCTTCATGCGCGAACCGATGGTGCCCTGGGTGCCGGCGACGGCGAGGGAGTTGAACCACTCGCTGGCGATCTCGTAGTCGAGACTGACGGCGCGGGTGAGTTGGGCGAGTTGGCGAGCGGTGAAGCGATTGACGTCGTTGAGGCCCGAGCCGTTGTCGAAGACGTAGCTGCCGGGCTGAAAGCCGACGGTCCCCTCGAGGTACTCCCGGGCCACGATCAGACCGTTGTCGAAGGTGCCGGGGGCACCCTTGATTTCGGCGCCCATGGCCTTGATCAGGGTCTCGGCGATGATGTTGTTGCTGTAGTGGTTGAGGTCGTCGACGATCTCCTTGAGCCGGGGGCTCTTGTCGACGAGGACGAGCCGACTGCCGGGCGGCACGGTGCCCTTGATGATGGCGTGACGCATCTTGACGCCGCGCTGCTGCAGAAAGCTCGTCAGCACCGAGCCGAAGTGGCGGGCGGGATCGTAGACGCGGCGATAGATGCGCTCGGGCGCGTCACGCAGGCCAACGCTGCCCTCGACGGTGATGAGGGTGCCATCGTGGGGCTGGCCGGCAGCGGTGGCCTCGTCGTTCTTCTGGGCGTAGAGGCGCACGCCGCTGCCGACGGCTTCGGTGGCGACCACGCCCTTGACCACCACGCGCTCGGTGGGGGGGTCGACGACGACGATGGCGGGAGCGCCCGCGGTACTGGCCGGTCGAATGTAGATGCTGACGGCGTTGTGATTGACGCTGGTGGCCGACACGGGTGCGGCATAGGCGCGGTCGGGGGCGTCTTCGAGTTCCCAGCCGCGGGCCTCTTCGACGTCGTCAAACCAGCTGTCGTCCACGATGACCGAACCCGTGATTTTCTCGATGCCCATCAAGAACAGCTCGTTGGCGACCTTGACGAGGCGCTCCGAGACCATCGACGGGTCGCCGTAGCCCTTGACGACGAGGTTGCCGAACAGGGTGCCGTCCTTGATGGGGCCGTTGGCATAGAATTCGGTCTTGAAGCGGTACTCGGGCTTGAGGGTGGCCAGCGCTGCCGACGACGTGATCATCTTGGCGTTGCTGGCCGGGTTGATGAGCACATCGGCGCCCGACTCGGCCAACACGGTCCCCGTCTTGAGGTCCATGGCGATGAAGCCGACGTCGACGCCATCGAGGGATTCAGCGTTGAGGGCGGTGGTGATGGCGGCGGCCAGCGGCGCAGGCAGCGCGGGATCGACGGCCACCAGCCGCACGGGACGAACCTTGGGCTCTTTGGGCGCCGATTTCTTGGCCACCCTCGCTGCAGCCCTGGCGGCGACGTGCGTCTTGCCCGCGCCACCCTTGGCGGTGCCCGGCTCGGCCACCGCTGACGACGACGCGCCCACGAACAGGGCCAGCAGCGCCGCGCGCCAGGTGCCAGGGGTGGTTGGGACGTTCATGGACTCAGTGTACCGACGCTCGCCCCCCCGGCGTCCATTTCTTGGCGGCGATTTCCTGCCATTGGCTCCAGTCGGGATCAGCCTGCGCCAAGGTGGGATATCCGCCCACCTGGTGAAGCGACGAAGCTTGGTTGGCAGGTGCCGGTGCATGGCTCAGGCTTGCCCCATGTCGACCCCGTCTGCCGCGACGCCTGCTGTGCCCCTGCCCGCTGCCACCGTGGTCGTCGCCCGGGCCTGTCCCGATGACACCTTTGAGGTCTTCCTGGTGCGCCGCCATGGCAAGAGCGGGTTCATGGCCGGGGCCCACGTCTTCCCCGGCGGCAAAATCGACGAGGACGACCGCTGCTTCGGCGACGAGGTCGATCCGTTCGCCATCGGCGCCATTCGCGAGACCTATGAAGAGACGGGGGTGCTGTTGGCCCGCCCCGAGAGCGGACTGCCGCTGTCGAGCACCGGGCCCATCGAAGCGGTGTCGGCGCGGTTGACGTCGGGGGAGCCATTTTCCCATGCCCTGGGTCGCGCCGGGCTTTTGCCCGACCTGGCCGCCCTGATTCCCATCGCCTGGTGGATTACCCCGGCCCAGGAGCCCCGCCGCTTTGACACCCGCTTTTTCTTTGCCCTGGTGCCCGCGGTCCAGCGGCATCGGGCGATGGCCGACGGCGTCGAGGTCGAAGACGGCGTCTGGCTGTCGCCGCTGGCGGCCCTGGAGCGCTACCGGGGCGGGGCGCTGCGGCTGGCGCCGCCAACGCTGGTCACCCTCGAGGAGTTGGCGCAGCTCCCGTTGTCCCGGGTGGCCCGCCACCCGTGGCCGCTGGTGCCGGTGGAGCCTGCCATCACCGAAGTCGACGGCCGGCTGGTGTTGGCCCTGCCCGGCGACCCGCTGCATCCGGTGAAAACGCCGGTCTGGCCCCATCGAACCCGCATCGTCACCGACGACGAAGGCCACTTCGCGTCAGCGCGACCCTGATCGAAGCCAGCCCGGCTGCCCGGGGCTGATGGAGCCATGCTACAACCGCGGCGGTGGCCCGCGACGAGCGCTCCGACGAAGACCTGATGGCGGCCTACCAGGCCGGCGAGGTCGTGGCGTATCGGGTGCTGGTGGAGCGACACCATGCTCCCGTCTATCGCTTCTGCTTGCGCTCGCTGCGCTCTCCCGAAGCCGCCGCCGACGCCGCCCAGGAGATCTTCCTCAAGGTCGTCAAGAACGCACCCGGTTGGGAGCGCAAAGCCAAGTTCACGACGTGGCTGTACACGATGGCCCGCAACTGGTGCATCGACGAGTCGCGCAAGGCCCGCTTCCGCAAGACCGAGAGCCTCAACGAGAGCCTCGGCAAGGCTGGCGACAGCGACAACGGCGAGCAGCGCCTCGATCGGGTGGTGTCTGAGCTGCCCCAGCCCGATCGCGTCGTCGACAACCGACGGCTGCGCAAAGTGATCGACGACGCCGTGGCCGACCTCCCCGAGGAGCAGCGCGAGGTCTTTCTGCTGCGCGAGATGAGCGGGCTGCCCTTCAAGGACATCGCCGAGGCGACGGGCACGGGCGAAAACACCGTCAAATCGCGGATGCGGTACGCCTTGTTGTCGCTGCAGAAGCGGCTGCAGGCGGCGGGCTTTGTCACCGCGGCCGTCGAAGCCGCCGAGGGAGACCAGGCGGCCCGGGAGCGCCCGGGCGTGGTGTCGTTGGCGACGCCTCGCGGGCCGCCGGGCGGCGCACGGGGACCGCCCTGACCGGCCGGGTCGGCGGCGGCGAGCGGGTAGATCCCCGGGCGGGGTCGACCGTTTCCACCTCGCAGCCCGCCTTCGACCGACGGACCACGGCGCCAGCCCGCTGGTTCCCGCTGGTTCCCGCTTCTTCCCGCTCCTTCCCGACTGGCGTTGGTGCCGATTTTTTCCCATTTTGTGATCGAGATCATTGCATTCCATGACCAGCCGCACCCCTGCCGATGACGATCTGCTCCTCGAGGCCACCGACGCCCTCGAGACGACGGATGCCGCTGTTGGCGCCGACGGCGGGCTGGCTGCACGCCTGGCGGGCGCGGCGCCGTCGCTGCAGGCCGAGGTCAAGGCCCTGCAAGCGGTCAAGGCCTTGCTGAGACACGACGAGGCCTGGGGCAAAAGCAGCGGCACCGACGCGCCGCCAGCGCACCTGCTCGACGCCATCCTGCGCGCCGAGGTGGCCGCCCGCCCCGACGCCATTCGCCAGGCGGTGGCCCTCGCCATCGACCCACCCGTGCCCGCTGCCACCCGGCTGTGGGCCAAGCTGTCGTCGTGGCTGCTGGGGGGCGGCGTCGTCGTCGGCACGGCGGCGGCCATCCTCATCACGATCCAGCGGGCCCCCGGCGAAGCGCTGGCCCCCGCGGCGGCTCAGTCGGCAGCGACGACGATGGCAGCGCCGACGGTGGCAGCGAAGACGATGGCAGCGAAGACGATGGCAGCGCCGACATTGGCAGCGCCGACCTTGGCAGGGGCCGTCGAGGCCGACGGCAGCAGCCTTGGACCCGTCAAAAAGATGGCGACGGCGTTGACCGAGGCGAGCGAAGCCCCCGCGGCGAGCGACCAGGCGATGCCGGCCGAGAACGCCGAGAGGGCCGAGAGGGCCGGCGGCAGCGGCGGCGGCGGCGGCCTCGCCGTGGGAGCCATGGTGGCCAAGTCCGCGATGGCAAGCCCCGACGGCCGCATGGACGCCCTCAATGATCTCGATGAAGCCCCGGCCAAGCAAGCCAGTCCCCCCGCCCGCCGCGAGGCCGGCTGGGGCGTCGTGGAGGGCCAGGACGCGGGGTCTTTGGCCGGCGCGACCAGGGCCGGTGCCAAGGCCGACCGCATGGCCGACCGCGTGGCCGACGACATGGCCGACGACATGGCCGACGAAGCGCCAGCACGGATGGGCGTGAGTGCAGCCAAGCCTGCGCCCTCGTTGTCGCCGCCGCCCCCGCCGGCGTCCCCGCCGATGGCGACAGCGCCAGCGCCGCGCATCATCAGCGCCGAGGAAGCGCGCCGCTCGTTCATGCTGCAACGGGAGCAGGCCAAGGAAAGAGCCAGGGCGAGCAAGGACGGAGAGCCAGCTCCGGCTGGCGCTCGTGGTCGGGCCACCAACGAGGCCGAATCCAAGGCCAAAGCGGAGGCCCCGCCCAAGGGTGCCGCGGGCAAGAACGCGGACAAGAAGTCGGCGGCCGAGGCCCGCGACAGTGCCGGCGAGGCCCGCGAGCAGATGGCCCGCCAGCGGCAGCTGCAGGAGGCCAACTCGCTGCTGCTCACCGCCGAGCGGGAGCTGTCGATTCGCCGCTACGACAGCGCCGTCGACCTCGCCCGCCGCGCCGAGACCATCGCCGGCGGCGGCCTGGGCCTGGGCCCGGCGTCGACGCTGGTGCGGGCTTTGGTCGGCCTGAAGCGCTTTGCGGAGGCGACCACGGTGGCGTCGCGCTTGTTGCAGGGATCGGCGGCCGATCCCCAGGTGGTCGACGGCATGATGGCTGGAGCCCAGGCGGCCCAACAGGTTGGCGACCAGCGCCTGGCCCAGCGGCTGCTGGAGAGGGCCGCGTCGGCCGACAACACCGACGTCTCCCGTCGCCAGCAGGCCCAACAGGCCCTGAAAGCCCTCAAGGCCCTGCGCAACACGGGAACCGGGGCGCCGGCCAAGCGTGCAGCCGAAGCCGAAGCCGCTGCCCCCAGCGACACGCCCTGAGCCCGCTGCGGCTCGGTGTGGAACCCAAATCCACTCAGCCGCGAGCAGCTGCGTTTCGAACGACGGCCTGGCCGCGAATCAGGAGCGCGGGGTCAGGCTCCGCTCGAGGGCGAGCCAGTCGTCGAGGGTCGGCATGATTGGATCGCCCCAGCGCCGGAGCATTTGCGCCCCGGGAAAGTTGCGCAGCGCTGGTGGGAGGTCGAGGACGCCATCGACCGAGGCCCGCAGGGCGCCGGCGGTGGTGTCGGTGTCGCCGCCGAGCAGCACGGCTTGTCGCAGGGTTTCGTGCAGCGACGGAGCGCGGACGGCGAGGAATATGGCCGACAGTGGGCTGCACAGGGCATGACCGTCGCCAGCGCCGCCCCGCAAGCGTCCACCGGTCGCGTGTTGTCCGGCGGCGACGATGGCACCGCGCAGCGTCGTTTGCACCGCGCCGACGTCGAAGGGGATCGATTCACGGTCGGCTGCGCAGATTGTCGTGGGGAAAGGTCGGCTCGGCGGCGGGGGCCCCCAGGCAGTCGCCGATGCCAGACAAAAAGCCGCCGTCGAGGAGGTCGCGGGCGACGCGGGCGATGTCGTTGACGCTGCCTTCGCCGAGGGCGACGTCGGCGGGGTCGATGATGTTGAGGTAGCAGGGGCTGGCGGGCCCATCGACGGCTTTTCCCTCGTCACGCCACCAAAAATACAGGGAGTGCACGGTCCACAGATACGTGAAGCGGTAGGCGGTCGGGTTTTCGCGCCAGGCGGCGATGCGAGCGGCAGGCACCCGGTAGCGAGCCTCGCGACGGGCCACGATGGCCTGGGCGGTGTCGAGGGCGAGGCGGGCAGCGGCGATGGCCGGAGCCCGTTGCTCGTCGTTGAAGTCCAGCAGGTTGTCGACGTAGGTGTAGAGACCAAGGAGTTGCTCGGCCCGCAGGCGAGTCATCGTGGCGCTGTCGACGAGTTCGTCGTAGAGGTCTTGTCCCGGCCCAGCGACGAGAATGGTGCGCAGGTTGTCTTCGGCCCGACGGTGGGTGACGACCATCGCGCCGAGCAAGGCATCGACCTCGCCGGTGTACGACGGTGCGGCGTGGGCGGGGTTGCGCATCTCGACAAGCCCCAGCTTGTTGGGCTGGGTGACGTTGGCGTTGATGCCGACGTTGCCGGCGAGGTCGGCGAGGTCGTCGAAGGCCTCGAAGCCGGCGAGGTAGGCAAAGCCGCTGCGTCGCACGATATCGTCGGGGGCGACCCCGTTGACGATGCCAAGAATCAATTCGTCGTGCTGCCGACGGGCCAGGCCCACCACCTCGTCGACGACGGCGTCGCCGTTGCGGCCCAGGACCCGGGCCAGGGGTTTGAGGATTTCCGCCATCGCCGCCGTCGACGTGGACTGCCCGCGAAACGGGTCCCAGGCGGCGCGGGCGGCGACGACGTCGTTGAGCCAGTAGCCCCACTCCCAGCCCGACGAAAAAATGCTTTGACCGTCCATCCGTTCGCCGGCGTGGTCGTCGCGACCCATCAGGCCGAGGTCTTCGTCGTCGGCCAGCAGCTGCAGGTCGGCGACCCGGCGCTCGGCATACAGCGGCAAGAACAACGGCACGTCGACGTCGACGCTGACCCAATAGGCGGTCTCTGGGTGCCACACGACCTGTCGTCGCCCGACCTCTTGCTGGAGAAATTCGCGGATGTAGCCGAAGTCGGTGTTGTTGTAGGTGGGGGCGGGATCGTCGAGCCCGTACATCTGCACGGTGTGGGGCATGACACCCATCCGCGGGTCGGCGTACGTCGGCAGAAAGTTGAAGTTGAGGGGCCCGCCGGTCACGCGATCGGTGAAGGGTTCGGCGGTCTGCCCCGTCGAGATGTGGACCTTGATGAGCGATTCCTTGCCGTGGTCTTGGGCCACCGTACGGGCGACCTCGTCGATCCAGGCCAGCATGTTTTCGGCGCCGGGATTGGTGAACTCGGTCGAACCATTCTCCGTCGACAGAAAGTCGAAGCCGCAGGCCATCAGGTAGTCGAGGCGCTCGTGGATCTGGGCAAACTCCGAGGCCCGGTCCCCCTGCTCGCGGATGAGGCGGAAGGTGTGTTGCTGCTGCAAGGCGATGGGCACATCGACGCCACAGGCGATCCCCCACGTGTGGCAGTCGTCGACGAGGAGGGTCAGCCGTCGTTGGCGCTCGGCGGACTGCGCGAAGTCCGCCCAACTGTCGGCCTCCAGCAGAATCCACTCGACTTCGTTTTGACCGTTGGCCACCAACCATTCGAGATACAGCGACCACTCGGGTCGCATGGCGTTCCAGCTGTCGAGGTCGTCAGGTGAGCCCTCGCCCCAGCCATTGAGCAGCTCGGTCAACTCCAACGGATGCATGGTGTGCAGGTGGATGTTGCGCGTGGGCCAGCGGGGCTGCGACGACACCGCCAGCGTCGGCCACGTCGTCGGCAACACCGTCGGCAGCGTCGGTGCCAGCGGGTGCATGAACGCGAAGCCCAACTCTTCGAGCAATGCATAGCTGCCGTAGGCGGCGCCACCGGGGCTCGGCCGGCGGTGGTCAACAGCCGCACCAACGCCGTCGACGGCGAGGACGTCGTAGCCGACGCCGTCGACATCGACGGACGCGCCGTCGATGCGATAGCCCTCGGGGCCCAGCGCCGCGAGTGCAGCGGCGTTGACGACGACGGCGCTGACGGCGGAGTGCCCAAAGGCGAGCACCCGGGACGCGCTGAGACA
>CAJBHN010001128.1 GCA_903952805.1 uncultured Myxococcales bacterium
GGCATCGGCTTCACGATGTCTCTGTTTGTCGCGGCTCTCGCCTTCGACGAGGGCTCGTTGCTGCACAACGAAGCCAAGGCCGGCATTCTTGTGGGGTCGACCCTGTCGGCCATCGTGGGCTTTGCGGTGTTGCGCGTCACAACTCGCCTCCCCCGTCAGCCGGCTGCCGACGTGGTCTCTGCCATGCAGCTGACCAAGACGAGCGTCTGATGCAGGTGATCGGCACGTGCCTGGCTTTGCTGGTGGGCGCAGCGCCCGGCCCGGCGCCGCTGGTGCCGACGCCCCTGCTTGGCCAGCGCGTCGTCGTCATCGCCCACGATGACGAGCACAGTCTGGCCGCCGACGTGGTCGAAGCGGCGCTGCGGTCCCGAGGACTGCGAGTCCTTGAGGACAACGAGCGGGGCGGCCTCGGCGGCAGGGGTCGGCGGGTGCAGGCCGGAGACCGGCAGCAGGTGCGGGCTCGCCTGCTGCAGGCCCGCGCCGCCTGGCGCCAGCTCGATCTCCCCGCTGCGGACGAGGCTGTGACCCTGGCTCTCGACGAAGGCGTGCGCCTCGATCGCCCAGAAGAGCACATTGACCTGCTGGTGGATGCCCTGGTGTTTCAGGCCTCGGTGAGGCTGGCCCGTGGGGCCGCCGTGGACGACGTGATGGACGGCATGCGCCTGGCGACTCGCCTTGAGCCCGGTCGCCAGACCCTGGATGAGGCCCTGCACCCGCCGTCGGTGGCCCAGCTCTGGACCAGCGCCCGCGCCAGCAACGCCGCCGCTCCCCTGGTGGTGACCTTCATCCGCCCCCGGGTTTTGGGCAGTGATGCATCGGTGGAGGTCCGCATTGATGGAACCATTGACGGCGCCAGCGATGGACTGTTGCGACTGACGACGGGGCCGCACCTGCTCAGCTTGCGCGCTCCCGGCTGTCGCACCACGAGCCGAATCATCTCGGTCGGCGCCGACATGCCCGCTGCCGACGACGTCTTGCAGTCCGACAGCGATTTTGATGCCCGCACCGCGTTGGTCCTGCGTCTGCGCGACGGCGATTCGACGGCGTTGCCACCCCTGCTGATGCAGGTCGGCGTCGACGTTGCCGTCGTCGTCAACACCGATGCCACCCAGGCGTTGGTGGTGCGTCGTGGTGACGCCGTCAAAGACGTCGCACTCACCGTCGCCGAGGCCAACAGCCCCGACGCCCCGATGCTGTTGACCCATGCCATCCTCAAGGCGCTGACGTCGTCGACCCCGCTGACGACACCGCCGTTGCCGACGCCGTTGCCGACGCCCATCGATGACGATGTGGCGTGGGCCACCGTGGGAACCGCCGCCGGCGTGGTGTTGGCGGGCGCAGCCGTTGGGATGGTCGTGTGGACGCTCTGGCCAGGGACC
This sequence comes from uncultured Myxococcales bacterium, assembly GCA_903952805.1. GTDB lineage: Bacteria > Myxococcota > UBA727 > UBA727 > VGSZ01 > VGSZ01. The sequence goes on from CAJBHN010001128.1 coordinate 1,380, forward strand.
GAGCCAACGCCCCCCCCTCGCCCGATCGTGGTCATCGCCGCCGGGCTGTGACCGTCAGGTGCGGTCGGGCTCACTCGAATCAGCAGCCTCGCCACTGTCGGTACCCGACGTCGACTCAACCAGTACACCAAACGCCGAAGGCCGGACGCCGGGCAGGACCAGCTCGTCGCGGGTCGCATCAGGATCGCCGCGATCGACACTGTTCAAGACGTCGAAGACCACAAGGTCGTCGTCGATGTCGGCGTGGGTGGCACGCAGGTGGCGGGCGACCAGGCCCTCGACGTTGAGCCGAGGGTCGGTTCCCTGGGCCTCAAATGGGTCGGCCTCAGGCACCGATGGGGCAGAGAACACGTCGCCATCACCGCTGTCAGAATGACTGTCGTCAAGGTCGTCGAGACCATCGACGATCGGCACGATGACGGTGCGTTGACGACGTGGATCGTCGTGGTCGCCATGACCTTGACCCGAATAGCGCTTGGTGGCCGTGCGGGGCCACGAGAAGTACTCAAGCCCCAGCACGCCCCGTTTCGAAAGCGAAAAAGATGCCCCCACGATGCGGTCGTCGACGAGCATTGGCCAACCAGCCCAGTGCTCGACCACAGGAAGCGGTCGCGAACTGACGATCGCCGTCGCCAGCACAGGCTCGGCTGACGTTTCCCCGGTCGAGAGATCATCGAGATTCACCAGGTCGGCCTCGACCGACGGCAAGTCGTCGCCGCCGTCCTCGCCGCTGTCGGTTGGCGTAACGATCGTGAAGCCCATGCCAGCAGCCGGGGTTTCGTCGGCGTTGGACATCACGTCGAGGGCGATGACGTCGCCGGCCGAGACCAGGGCCAACAAGTCGACATCGGTGGACTGCGCGTCGAACGAACGTCCCAACGCCGGTATCGAATCAGGGAACGCCGAGACATCGCTGAGATCGAGCATGACCGGCACGGTGCCGTGGTTCACGGGACGCACTGGGTTGGCGCTGCCTTTGTCGCTGTCGTCGAGAGCAAAGAACGCGTCGTCAAGATTCGATGGAAATTCGGGTCGTTCATCGTGCAGGGCCGACAGAGTGGAATCCCGCCCCGACAGCAGCGAGCTGCCCTGTTTGGACGCGTTCCATGTCGATGGGTCGGCGAGTGACTCCAGATGGGTGAAGGGCTCCAGGCCATCGAGCTGTGCATCGGGATGCTCTGGACCATCAATCGTGGGCCCGTAGCTCCCCTCTCCCAGGCCAGCCAGCGCCGCGGTGAGCACCGCCAGGCGAGCGGAGGTGTCGGTGGCACGCGAGGCCAACGGTGTTGCAGCTCCCGCGTGCAGCACCACCTCGTCGGCGAACCCACCGTCGACCGCACGGTCATCAAGAGCGTCAGCGATGACAGCGCCGACGTCGACCGACAGCGTCATGCCATGGCGGTCGTCGACCTGGTTGTTGATGGCCGCCAGGCCCGTGGCCGTCGGCAGTGACGTCGTCGCCGTCGCTGTCGCCGTCGCTGACACGAGCGAGGGGGCCTGCAGCGGGCCCATGACGATGCCCGTGGACATCGGGCTGGATGGCACCAGCCGTTGCATCAGGCGAGCACCGGGGATGCGCACCCTGCTTCCCGATCCCGGCCGGGCCACCAGTCGGTGGAAACACTCGATGCCGTCAATGACGTCGAGGAGCATGACCCCAAGTCCAGCCTCCCGCCCCAACGGCAGGCTGGCCTCACGCCACGCCCAGGCCACCACCCCGCGGACCGCAAACGCGACCGTTCCGTCAGCGAGGACGACCACTACATCGACGCGGGCCCCCAATTCCACGGACGTCCCCGCCAGCGGCTGGACCACCTGATGCTCAGCAAAGAAAACCGCCAGCGACGACACGCGGTCCGAAAAGCCCCCCTCGAATTCTTCGAGGGTGCGATACGTGACCTGAACCCTGGCGTGGCCTGTCTCCATATCGAGACGTTGACACGCGCTGCGCAACAGCGTCATCCGACGATCGAACTCGATCCACGCGCGACGGCATGTCGGCGACCGCTGCGGGGGGACGCCGAGGCATCCATCCGATATCGCTGTGTCACTGACCCGGTTCACGCCGGGTCCCTTCACACAAGAGCCACCATGAATGCCACCAACAACGCCCCCAACAACGACCCCAACAACGACAGCGTCAACGACGTCGAGGCCGGCTCCGACGGCGCCAGCACCTCCGACGCCACGCGCCTGGAGGAGAAGTTGGCGTTCCTGGAACTGCGGGTCTTTGACCTCGAGCGAGCTCTCGACCGCGAATCCGGCGACGCCCATCGGCTGATGGAACGGCTCGAAACGGTCGAAAGGGCCCTGCAGATTCTCGCGCTGCGCCAGCGCCAAAACCCAAGCCA
>CAJBHN010001129.1 GCA_903952805.1 uncultured Myxococcales bacterium
AACCGCATGCGCGAACTCGTGACGGACTACCACCGGTACGCGCAAAAGTTCAAAAAAGTCGACGATTACGAAACGGCCGCCGACATCTATTCCCAGTATTTGCAGGCGTTCCCTGACAGCGAAAACGCCTATCGCTTGAATTTCTTCTTCGCCGAACTTCTGTGGGATCTGGGGCGTTGGCGTGAGGCAGCAAAGCAGTACGATGCGGTGGTCGCCCGTGACAACAAGGGTGAGTACACTCGCACGTGCGCCTTCAACGCCGTGCTTGCCTGGGAGAAGATCGTCAAGAAAGAACCCCCACCGGTTTTCAAGGACGGGAAGATTCTCGCCACTGTTGGTTGCTCAGAAGCGGACCAAAAGAAGGGGAAGTGTGGTCAGCGCAGCGACCAAATCGACAAGAAGAAGGTCGAGCTTGAGAACTTCCAGAAAGGCAAGAAGGATTCTTACGTTGCGAAGAAGATTCCTGAAGATGAAGTTGCACTGTCGGCAGCATGCGACGCATACGTGAACGTCGTCCCGCAGAAAGACGTCGACAAGGACTCCAAGCTCAAGGAGGAGTTGATTGTTGTCAAATTCAAGTCTGCCTATATCTACCAGAGCTACTATCACTTTGACCAGGCCGCGACACGCTTCGGCGAACTCATCGACCGCTGGCCCGATAGTGAATATGCCCGCAAAGGCGCCGACCAAATCCTCGATTCGTACGACGCTCGTGAGGATTTCCTGGCGCTTGAGAAGTGGTCCCGTGACTTCGCCAAGAAGAAAGAACTGATGGCGGACGGCACCTTCGCCAAACTGGTCGGTCGCTTCATGGAGGGAGCGACGTTCAAGAACGTTGACGCCGTCCGCGCGGCTTCACTCGAGCAAAAAGCGAAGAACAAGGGGGAAGCCACCCGGTTGGCCCTGGACGCCGCGATCCGCTTCGAGTCCTTCATCAAAGAGTTCGGCACTTCGGAGTTCGCTCCGGTCGCTCTCTATAATGCTCAACTTCTCTACGCTGGTGAAAACCAACTGGATAATGCCGTCGCGACGGCCAACCGACTCCTCAAGGATTACGCAAAAGAAATCGCCGGCGGCGACAATCTCAAGAACAAGTTGGAAGAGACGACAATTTTGAATCTCTCTGCTTATTACGAGAAGGTCGCCGATTACCCCAGGGCAGCCGAGAGTTACGTGCGCTTTGCTGACAAGTACAAGGCCCACGAGAAGGCGCCCGACGCCATCTACAACGCCGGCATCTTTTATCTCGGGTTGGGGGACACGAGGAACGCGACAAATATGTTTGCGAGGTACATTAAAGACTTCCCGAAGCAGCAGGACGTTCCCGATGTCTATCTGCGGATCGCGGCGGTCTATGAAGACCAAGAAGACTGGAAGCGTGCATCCGCGATGTTTGGTGAGTTCGAGAAACTCCATGGCAAAGCCGCTCGCCCAGAGCAGGTGCTGTCTGCCCGCTACAAGACCGCGGTTTCCCTTCAGAAAGCCGGTCGAGACAAAGACATGCTTGAGGCGTGCAACGGTATTCTTGCCAGCTTCAAGAAGCTCGATGCGAAAATCCAAAAGAGCGAAGCAGGGCAACTCGCCGGTGGCTACTGCGCCTTCCAGGTCCTCGAACCGGAATACCAAGCGTACAAGGCCATCCAAATCGAAGCGAAGGCAGGCGCTTCCGGCAAGAAGGCCATGCAACTCGTCAAGCAAGCGCTCGACGACAAACTGAAGCAGCGTGACACCATCGCCAAGAAATACTTCGATGTGCTCGCCTACGGCAGCGGCGAGTGGGGCATCGCCGGCCTTTCTCGGGCTGCTGACTCACTGCTCGATTACGTCAACACACTGCGCAATGCACCCGATCCCCCAATGTTGCGCGACAATCCCGAAGCCCTCGACCTCTTCCGCACCGAACTGGAGAACATTGCGTTCCCCGTCGAAGAGCAGGGTATCACTGCCCTTGAGCAGGCCTTGGCCAAGGCATTCGAACTCGGCATTTACAGCCCGTACACAATTGAGATTGAAGACAAGCTCAAGGCGTTCAAGCCGGCGAAATTTGGCCGGGTCTACGAGATGGCCTTCTTCCCATCGTCGTCAGACGGTGGAGCCGCCCGCACCGCCGCACGCTGAAGCGGATGGCAGGGTTCCGCTTTGGCGGGGCCCTGCCTGTACGACACCATATCGCCCTTGCCGACGTCCCTTGTCATCGAGACTTCCATGAAGACCCCCCGCCTGTTGCTCGCCATCGGATTGCTTGCCGCCATCGTTGGCTGTGCCACCACCGAGCCAAAACCCGAGCACGTCGCCGTCGTCGAAGCCCCCGTCGCTGAGGCCCCCAAGCCGAAGTTGGACTCCACGGCGGCATTGGTCGCCGACGGCACCAAACTGCTCAAAGAAGGCCGCGCCACCGACGCCAAGGCCAAGTTCGAGGCAGCCCTTGTCAAGGATGGCGGGAGTGCGGACGCCAAGGTCGGTCTGGCGCAAGCGGACCTGAAACTCGGTGATTTCGCCGGCGCCAAGGCCATCCTGACAGAGCTGCAGAAGGCTCAGCCTGACTCCCGGCCCGTGGTTCTGCTGCTCGGTTTGCTTCACAAAGAACAAGGCGACTTCAAGTCCGGCATCTCGCTATACGAAAA
>CAJBHN010001130.1 GCA_903952805.1 uncultured Myxococcales bacterium
GGCCCCCTGCCTGCTCATCGGCTGTGCCGACAACCTTGACCCCACCCGCAATGACCCGGCCCTCGAGGTCCAGGCCATTCCCATTCCCCGCTGGTGGTATTTTGACGTCGACGAGGGCGAAGTCGTCGTCGACGTGGCCCCGCCGCCGCCAAAGAAGCCGCTCAAGCCGAGCCCCCAACTCGATTTGCCGACGGTGGCGCCGATGATTGCGGCACCGCCCGCGCCGTTGCCGCCCGAGCCCAAGGTGCCGGCATCGGCCTTTGTCACCTCGGCGGTGCTGAAGGCCCGCGTCAAAGACGCTGCCGAATTGAAGAGCGTCGCCGAAGCCGTCGATCAGCTGCTGTCACGGCAATGCGTGATGGCCGACGACGCCTTTGCTGCCGCCATGCGCCTGCTGCCTTTCCGGGTCGGTGGCTTCATCTCGAAACTCCGGGAGGCCCTGAATATCGATGGCTACGAGGTCATCCGCTACGACCCCACGGCCCGGCAGGTCCACCTGGACCGCGACAAACTCGCGCAGCTTTTTGAGGTGACCTTGTGAGCAACGACATCATGGACGCGAGTCCCCTCAAGCGCCGCGAAATCGTCGATGCCCTGCGCATCGGGGCCGTTCCCCGCCGTGGATTGGAGCATTTCGCGGTCGGTCTGGACCGCTTTGCCAAGGCCATTGATGAGGAACTCGATGCGGCCGCGGCTGGCCGAGGCAAATTCAAGGCCGTCCGGGGCGAGTACGGGACCGGCAAGACGTTCTTCTCACGATGGCTGGAGCACCGCGCCCTGCAGAAGGGCTTCGCGACGACGTTGGTCCAGATCTCCGAAACAGAGACGCCCCTGTACCGGATGGAAACGGTCTATCGCCGTGCTGTTGAAGGGCTGCAGACCAAGGAATGGTCTGATGGGGCATTCAGGTCCCTGGTCGACCGCTGGTTCTTCAACCTGGAAGAGGAAGTGCTCACCGTTAGCACCCTCGATACCAACAACGCCGACGCGGTTGCGAAAGCTGTCGGGGAACTGCTGGAGCAGCGGCTTCACGACGTCAGCAAGACCCAGCCGCAGTTCGCAGCGGCACTGCGTGCCTGTCACACCGCACGGGTCAAGGGAGACCACGCCACCGCCGAGGGATTGGTGGCCTGGTTGATGGGACAGCCCAATGTGGGGGCCGGCATCAAGCGGGCCGCCAACCTCAAGGGCGAGCTCGATCACGACGGTGCCGCTGGCTTCATCCGCGGTCTGCTGGAACTCCTGAAGCAGACCGGCCGCAAGGGCCTTGTGTTGGTCCTTGACGAGGTGGAGACGATCCAGCGGGTGCGCGCCGACAGCCGCGAGAAGAGCCTCAATGCGTTGCGCCAATTGGTCGATGATTTGGTGGCCGACCGGTATCCGGGCCTCTACGTCCTCATCACGGGCACACCGCAGTTCTTCGATGGTACCCAGGGTGTGAAGCGTTCGACGCCATTGGCCCAGCGGCTCCACACGGAGTTCGGCGTCGATCCCAAAGTCGACAGCGCCCGCGCCCCACAGATTCGTTTGCAGCCATTTGACGTCGAGCGGATGGTGACCGTCGGCACCCGCATCCGCGACCTCTACCCCAGTGATGCGCCGGACCGCGTGCGCACCACCGTGTCCGACGAGGTCGTGCGAACCCTCGCCAAGGGCGTGGCGGGCCAGCTCGGCGGCAAGGTTGGTATCGCTCCGCGCATTTTCCTGAAGCGGCTGGTGGGCTTGATTGATCAGGTGGACGAGCACCCGGACTTCGAACCCCAAAAGCACTTCCAGCTGGTCGTCGACGCCAACGACATGACGCCCGAGGAGCGGGCTGCGGCTGGTGTTTCGGCATCCCTCGACTCCATCGATCTCGGTGCACCAAAGAGCCACAAGCGCGACGAGTCCGAAGGGTTGGGCTGATATGGCCTCGGGCTTCGACCGCCTTTCGGGCGCCCTGCAGTACCAAATCGTCAACACCCTTGGCTTTGCGTCGCTGCGGCCCGTCCAGGAACTGACCATCGACGCCGTCGTCGACGGCGACGAC
>CAJBHN010001131.1 GCA_903952805.1 uncultured Myxococcales bacterium
CCCGCTCTGGACCGTGGACCTCTCGGATGTCCGCGCCCCCCGCGTGCTCGGCGAACTCGAGGTGCCCGGCGTCTCGACGTACATCCACCCCCTCGGCGACCACCTGCTCACCATTGGTCTCGGCGGCACGCTCGCGGGCATCGAGTGGGGCGTGACCCAGCTGTCGCTCTTCGACATCACCGATCGCAGTGCGCCCGCCCTGTCGTCGTCGCTGCGCCTGAGCGCCGGCGAGAGCGTCGACGGTTGGCAGTACGGCTCCAGCGAGGCCACCTACGAACACAAGGCGTTTTCGTACTGGGGCCCCCAGAGCGCCGTCGCCGTGCCCCTGTCGACGTGGCGCTGGGATGACAACGGTGGCTACGAGTACAAGAGCGAGCTCGTGCTCGCCCGCGCCGAAGCCGGCCAGGAGCTCGAGGTGATCGGCGCCATCGACCACGCCGGCTTCTACAATCAGGACCCGAACATGTGGTGGGACAGTCGCGACATCCGCCGCAGCTACTTCATGGGCGACTTCATCTACGCCGTCTCCGACAGGGGCGTGACCTGCCACCGCCTCTCGGACCTCACGCTGACGGCGAGTGTCGAGCTGCAGGGCTCGTACACCCCGTGAAGATGGATTGAACACACGGGTCGCGGTGCGGGGCCTTTGGGCCCCGCACTCGTCGGGTCGGGTCGGCGCGTGGAGGTCGTGGCACCGACGCGGTCGTCGCCGAAGGCGTCGTTGCCGATCACGATGACGGCGATGAACGTCCGGCCGGCCAGGCCCGCGCCGCTGGCATCGACGATCCAGACGGCCTCGTTGAAGGGGCCAAAGCCCGAGCGCTGCAGCACGAGGGCCCGGGCACCGTCGTCGGCGCACGCGAGGAACTCCCGGCGGCTCAGCGGCTGCCGCTGACCCAGACGGTGGGATGATCAACCACATGTAGGTCAATGTACTGGGGCGTGCCAATGCGGCTGACGGTGGCGGCAACGGCGGGGCAGAGACAGGGCGGTGCCAGACTGGCGTCGCGCTTGTCGGGGCCGTCTGCTTTGGCGAAAGAGGGGGCATGAGCGAGCCGCCTGATCACGATCCTGTCGAGTCGACCTTCACCGGGCCTCCCGACGACAACGCGCCCCTGCCCGAGCCCCCCGTCGAGCACGATCGCGCCGACGACGACCAGGTGCACGGCGCCGTCGACCACGGCTTTGACCCCGGCGACGGCGACGACGGCGACACCGGCGTGGACGACGCCGAAGCGCTGGTGCCCCTGGGCGAGGTGCTCAACGCCATCGAGGCTGAACGCCACGAGGCCGCTCGCGCCACCGCCAGCGACCTGCTGCGTCGCACCCGCACTCCGCCGCACGCCACCGATGCCGAGCGTGCCGTGCTGGGCGCGCTGTTGTTGGAGCCGGCGGCCTATGAGGCTGTCGTCGACCAGGGGCTGCACCCCGAGCATTTCTATCGACCCGCCCACGGCATCATTTTTCGGGTCATCGCCGAACTCCACGCCGCCGCCGAGCCGATCGACACCTTGACCGTCGTCGACGAATTGCTGCGCCGTGGCCAGCTGGAGCAGGTCGGCGGCACCGCGGCCATCTCCCAGCTGGAAGCCCTGCTGCCGACTGCCGCCCACGTCGGCGCCTACGCCCGCCTGGTGCGCGAGAAGGCCGTGCTGCGCTCGCTGATCGAAAATGCCACCCAGGTGGTGCAGTCGGCCTATGCCCAGGACCGCCGGGTCGAGGAAATCCTCGACGACGCCGAACGATCGATCCTGGAAATCTCGCAGGGCAATTCCAAGAAAACGATTGTCTCCATGCAGGAGCTCGTCAAGCGCGCCACCGTGCAGCTCGAAAAGGCGTTCAACAACAAGAGCGCCATCACCGGCATCGCCACCGGCTTCAAACAGCTCGATTATATGACGAGCGGCCTGCAGCCCGGGGAACTGATCATTGTCGCTGCCCGCCCGTCGATGGGCAAGACCGCCTTCACGCTCAATCTGGCCGCGCACGTCGCCATGCGGCTGCACAAACCCGTCATGTTCTTCTCGTTGGAAATGGGCGCCGACCAGCTCGTGCAACGCCTGCTGGGTGCTGA
>CAJBHN010001132.1 GCA_903952805.1 uncultured Myxococcales bacterium
ATCTTGATCAGGCCCATGTCGAGGTGGCTGGCGTGGTTGGCGGCCACGATGGTCGGCCGGTCCCACGGGATGTGCTGTTGGCCCTCGACCACGAGGTCCATCACCCGGCCATAAAACTCGCGCTGCAACAGCCCGAGGCCATCTTTGACGACGTTCTTGACGGGCTGGGGCACTGCCATCGGTGCGTCGTCGTCGCGTCGGACCTTGGGCTTGCGACCAGGTGCGGTCAGCCGATCGTCTTGCGCCTTCATGCCTTCGCGAGGCAGGACCTGATTGGGCAACAGCGGCGCCCGCGCGGTCGACAGCGCAGTCGTCGTCGTCGCCGTCGTCGTCGTCGATGACGACGGATCGCCCAGCAGCGCCACCAGCATCGCGATGGCCTCGGGGCGCTTGAGCTTTCCCTCTGACGTGCGGGGCAGGGGCATCGTGGTCAGGCGCAGCATGCTGGGCCGTTGCGTCTCGTCGAGCTTACGGGCCGCCCACGACACTGCGCGATCAACGGCGGCACTGTCCTCGTCAACGTCGATGACGACGAGACAACCGACGCGCTCGCCTCCCAGGCCATCGGGGACGCCCAGGACGCACAGGTCGACGACGCCTTTCACTTCGGCGAGGGCTTCGGCGATGGGACGCGGGTAGATGCGATGGCCGCTGGCGAGGTTGATGACCTCGTCGACGCGGGCGACGACGGTGATGCGGCCGTCTTTGTCGATGCGACCGAGATCCCCGGTGTGCAACCAGCCGTCTTCAGCCAACGTGCGAGCGGTCATTTCGTCGTCGACGTAGCCGCGCATGACCTGGTCGCCCTTGGCGACGATTTCGCCAACGCCGTCGTCGCGCACATCGCGGATCTCGACTTGCACGCCCGGCACGGCCTTCGCGCCGCGACCATCGCCCAGGGCGAGCACCGGAGCAGCCTCGGTCAGGCCGTAGCTCTGCTGCAGTTCCAGCCCGAGCGCGCGGAAGGTGTCGGCGGTCTTTTTGGGCACGGGCCCGCCCGTCGACACCAGGAATCGAATGCGGCCACCGAGTCGATCGTGGATGGGCGCAAACAGCACTCGCCCGAGGTTGATACCCAACGTCTTACCCAGGGTCCGATTCAACATCAGGCCAGCCTTGAAGGCGGCTTCGGCGAAGGGGCCAGCCTCAGACAGGTCGTCGCGCAGTTTCTCCTCGAGCTCCTCCCACACCTGGGGCACGCCGATCATCGCCGTGATGCCCGCGACCTTGAAGGCCTCGGCAAGGTTATCGGCAGTGACGTCGTCGACGTAGGTGACGCGGGCGCCGCGCAGCAGCGGCAACAACAGGCCGCACGTCAGCTCGAACGTCGACGTCAGCGGCAGCACGCTCAGGCCCGAGTCCGAGCGACCGAGCTTGAACAACGGTGCCACGCTGGCGACGACGCTGGTCAGGTTTTTGTGGGTCAGCACGACGGGCTTGGACTGGCCCGAGCTGCCGGCGGTGTAGGCGATGACGGCGATGTCATCGGGGCTGATGAGCACCTCGGGTGGCACGCCGTCCTCGCCGTCGCGGGGGGCTTCGACGAATTCGCTCAGGTCGAGGCAGGCGGCGTTGTCGGGAGCGTGGCAGTCGCTGCCGACGAGGGCGAAGGCGGCGCCAACCTCGGTCATGCGGGCGCCGAGATCGTCGACGGACAGGGCGGGGTCGAGGGGGACGACGCTGCCGCCAGTCGCCAGGATGCCAAAGAACGCGATGGCCCATTCGGGGCTGTTTTTGGCGACGATGGCGACGCGGGTGCCGGGGTGGACGCCGACGTCGGCCAGGCGCGCGGCGCAAGCGTACGCCCGCCGACGCAAGTCGCGATAGCTGATGCCGTAGAGCTGGCCGCGGGTGCCGCGCTTGCCGTCTTCGTTGCGCTCGCCCGGGGCGTCGACGATGCGCTGCACGGCAATGTTGCTGCCCTCGCGCTCGGCGATTTCGTCGAGGAAGCTGATGAGGTCAGCGAAGCGGTCTTCAGCGCGGGGTCGCTTGGTGAGCTTGGCCTCGAGGTGGGGAAAGACCCATTTGCGCAGTCCCTTGATGTGGACGTCGTTGAGGTAGTTCTTCCAGTTGAGGTTTTCGATGTCCCACGGGAGTCGGGCGCGGTCAGCGGGAACGCAACGGGCGAGTTCGGCTCGGGTCTGGTCGCAACGGTACGTATAGTTGTATTCGTTGATGAACGGCATGAAGACCGTCATAATCATGTCGGCGACTTTGATTTGCTTCTGTATGGCGTCGACCTGCTTCTTCGCCGCCTTGCTGATAGCCTTTGCCGGCGTGTGGCCAAGCATCCCCAAACCGCTGCTGACGACGCCGAGAGCCTGGGCGTGCATGCGGGCGCCCGTCAGCTCGTACTCCCGTTTCGGGATGATCGTGGGGCCCATGCGCGCAAGCGTGCGGTTGACGAGGGGATTGCCTCGGGTGCGGCCACGCAGATACCGTCGCTTGTACAGTGAACAGGCCTCGGCCAGACGATGAAGTGTAACGCCGTTGGTGTCGCTTGAGCC
>CAJBHN010001133.1 GCA_903952805.1 uncultured Myxococcales bacterium
CGATCAGGCGATGTTGCGGCTGTCGACCGGTCTGCGCATCAACCGGGCCGCCGACGACGCCGCCGGCCTCGCGGTCAGCGAGAAGATGCGGGCCCAGATAGGGGGCTTGTCGCAGGCGTCGCGCAACGCCCGGGATGCCGCCTCGCTGGCGCAGACCGCTGAGGGTGGTCTGGCGGAGATCGGCAACATCCTGTTGCGGATGCGCAATCTCGGCGTGCAGGCCATCAGCGACACGAACACGACCTCGGACCGCACGGCGCTGCAGACCGAGATGACCGCGCTGCAGGCCGAAGTGACGCGGCTCGCCGAGAGCTCCGAATTCAACGGCCTCAAGCTGCTCGACGGCTCGTTCATCGGCAAGCGCTTCCAGGTCGGGGCAAACCCTGGCCAGGAGCTCCGTTTGTCCATCGGCGGTATCGACAGCTCGTCGCTGGGCGCCGGCGTGGCGGCGACCAACGGCACCATTGCCAGCGCCAAGGCGGCGGCGGTGCCGTTGACGAGCAATGGCGTCGCTCCCCAGACGCTGACGGTGAGGGGCCCATCGGGTACCGGCAGCATCGCCGTCGCCGCCAGCTCCACGGCCGAGACGATCGCCAGCCAAATCACGGCCAGCGCCGCCGGCGTCACGGCCCGCGCCGAGACCAACGTCCGGATCACGGCGACGGCACCGGGGTCCGGCGTGGCCCACGTTCACTTCATCCTCGGCTCCTCCGACGGCGGCGGCGTGCTCACGGGCTCAAGCCCGATCGACGCCCAGATCCTCGCCAACGGCGACCTGAGCGAGGTGATCACGCGCATCAATCAGCAGTCGAGTGCGTCGGGGATCAGCGCCGTCGCCGGCAGCTCGGTCACCGAGATGATCCTGACCCAGGCGAGCGGCAAGGACATCATCCTGCAGGATTCGTTCGCCGACGCTGGCGCCGGCCCGACCTCATTGCTGAGCGCCACCGGCCTGGCCGCCTCGGCGACCAGCTCGACGCTGAGCGCGGTGGGCTCTGGCGTGGCGATTCCAGTCAACGGCGCCGCCATCGTGGGTGGTGCCGTGCGCCTCAGCTCGTCGGGCAGCCTGTCGGTGAGCACCTCGTCGGCCGGCACGCTGTTTTCGTCGTCGACCGCGTCGTCGTCGTCAGCCAGCCTCAGCAATATGTCGGTGGCCAGCGCCGACCAGGCCATGGCCTCCATCGACGTGGTCGACGCGGCGCTGCTGACCGTCAACGACGAGAGGGCCAATCTCGGCGCGTTTCAAAACCGGATCGACGCCACGATTTCGAACCTCGAATCGTCCATCGAAAATCTGACGATGGCCGAGTCACGCGTCCGCGACGCTGACGTCGCCATCGAGGCCAGCCAGCTCGCCCGCTCGTTGGTGCTGGTCGAAGCTGGCGTCGCGGTCATGGCCCAGGCAAACCAATCGCCGCGGCTGGCGCTGCGACTGCTCGGTATCGCAGCCTGAGGCCGACGCGCGCGCGGTGCCAGCCCTTGAGCGCGCCGGTATGTCGTCGTCATCGTCGTCGTCATCGTCGTCGGCGTCATCGTCTGAGCCACAGGACGCCCATGATCCGAGCGCTCAAATGAGCGTGCGGGCGTCGCGGGTGACCGGCAGGCTGAGCTTGACCGAGCAGCCCTTGCCCATGCCATGGCTGTCGACGACGATGCGGCCCTGGTGCTCCTGCATGATGCGATGGGCCACGGCGAGACCCATGCCCTTATGCCCCTGGTTGGCGCGCGTCGTGAAAAACGGCTCCAATACCCGCTCCCGGTGTTGGGGAATCACGCCCTGGCCGGTGTCTTCGATGACGATGCGCACCAATTTGCCGTCGAGGACGTCGGTGCGGATCGTCAAGGTGCCGCCGTCGGGCATGGCGTCTTTGGCGTTGTGCAACACCTGCAACACCGCCTGTTGCAGCTCACCGGCGCGACCGCGCACCTTGGGCAACGACGGGGCCAGCTCCTTTTTGACCGCGATGCGGGCGGTGATGATGGGGCGAGCCACGAGGGCGATGGCGCCTTCGATGACGCTGTTGACGTCGACGGTGCCCATGGCGCTGCCGGCCTTATCCTGGCTGAGCTTCAACAGACTCTCGACAATATCGCGAATGCGCAGGGCCTCCCTCTCGATGTCCTCGAGGTGGGGTCGCACGCGCGTGTCCGCCTGGTCGCCGCGCAACAACGCCAACTGCGCCGACCCCAACACCGCCGCCAGCGGATTGTTGATTTCGTGGGCGACCCCGGCACCCAACTCGCCCACCGCGGCCATCTTCTGGGTCTCGATGAGTTGACCCTGGGCCTCCTTGAGCTCGGCGGTGCGTTCATCAACCTTGTGCTGCAGCTCGTCGTTGAACGAGCGGAGCTGGCGGTCGCGGCGCTCAATCTGATCCGCCATGCCGTTGAACGCCAACGCCAACGTGCCAATCTCGTCGTTGCCGAGCGCAGGCGCCCGCACCTTGTTCTTGTCGTCGACAATGGCGCCCTCGCCGCCGAAGCGGGCCACGACCCGCGTCAACACCTCGATGGGCTGAACGACCCCACGGGCCAAGATGACCCCGGCCATCAGCGCCAGCAGCAGGGCCGCTGCCACCCAGAACATCACGCGCTGCTCCAAGTCGTGGACGGCGGCCAGCGCCTCGCTGCGGCTGCGCTCCACGACGACACCCCACGTGCGACCCTGCGCTCCCGCCAGACGGCTCAACCGTGCGTAGGCAATCAGGGTGGCGTCGTCGGCGTCGTCGAGGTTGACGACGCCAGAGACCGGGGAGGTCAAGGAGAACAGGGCCTGCACGCCGGGGTTGCTGGCGAAGTCCGGACGAGAGAGAGCCTGCTGGCTCGTGGTGTGACACACCACCCTGCCGTCGAGGTCCGTCAGAAACGCCACCAGGCCTTCATCGCCGGCTTCGGCGAAGCGCTCGTTGAGGTGGCGCAAGCTGAGTTCCACCGCCACCACCCAGGGGCGTTCCACGCCGTCGACGATGGGGCCGGGCACCTTGACGGCCAGCACGATGAAGGGCGCGCCCCGCTCGGGGTCGGCGTAGGGCACACCGATGGCCTTGCCAGCGGCGAGGGCTTCGTCGAGGGGAACGTGGGTGGCGAAACGCTCGAGGGCGGACCCGGAAAAGGCCTCATGATCCGCCAGCCCGGGGTCGGCGCTGACGACGCGCTGGTAGACGGGAGCGCTGACGGCGTCGCGAGTAGGACCGTCAAGCAGCACGACGGCGGTGCGCAAGGCGTCGGCGCGGTAGATGACCCACAGAGCCCCGGGTCTCTCGGCCGCCGACAGCTGGTGGAGTCCCAGCAGCGAGGCCTGCTTGAGATCGTCGAGGCTGCCCAGGATGGTGGTCTCGGCCACCTCCGACAAATGACGAGCTTCAGCATCAAGGGTCTCAGCCGCCGCCTCGGCCACGGCCTTCTTGGCCACGACAATGGCGCTGATGCCGCTGACAGCCACGGGCAGCACGGCGACCAGCAGCAATACCAACAGGACCTTGACGACGAGACGCACTGCAGCACGATAGCCAGATGGCTGCGCGAAAGAAAAAAGACGACACGACCGCTCCAAAACAGCGCGCCCGCCCCGTGGTGCTGAGCCACGTCGACGGCAGCGGCGCCATCACCATGGTCGACGTGTCGCATAAAGCCGCCACCGCCCGCCACGCCGTGGCCAGGGCCCTGCTGCGGTGCTCACAGCGCACCCGTGACACCTTGCTCGGCGGCACGGGCAAGAAGGGCGAAGCAGTCGCCACCGCCAAGGTCGCGGGCATTCTGGCGGCCAAGAAGACCGGCGAGCTGATTCCGCTGTGCCATCCACTGGCGCTGCACGACGTACAGGTCGACATCGTCGCCGTCGCCGCCGGCCTGCAGATCACGGCGACCGCCCGCTGCCACGGCCCCACCGGCGTCGAGATGGAGGCCATGACCGCCGCCGCCATCGCCGGGCTCACGCTGTATGACATGGGCAAGGCCGCCGAACGCGACATGGTCCTCGACGGCGTCAAGCTGCTGGAAAAAGCCGGCGGCGCCTCCGGCGTGTGGCGACGCGAAAAGGCCTGAAGGCACACAAAACAGAACCGCAGCGTCGGCTGACGCTGCGGTCGATGATGAAGCCGGGGGGGGACGACGACGTCAACGCCGACGTCGACGATGCGTCCTATTCGGCGGCCATCGCGTAGTCGCCGTAGGTACCCAGCGGCGTGACCGGGGCCCGGCGCGGGGGCAGGGCCTTGCCGGGAGCCAGCTCGTTGAGGGCGTCTTCGACGGCGCGCACGAGGCCTTCGTTGTCGACGATGCCCGCCAATGCGCTGGCTTTTTCGGCCATGGCGGGGACGCGGCCGGCGAAGTCGACGATGGCGTCGGCGCTCATCTTGCGCACGCCCATGCCGACGCCCATGAGTTCCAGGCCGGTGGCGTTGGCCTGCTGCTCGTATTGCTTTTGGATGGGCTCCGACAGCACTGGCTTACCCAGCGCGAGGGCCTCGACCATCGTGCTGTGGCCGCCGTTGACGATGACGAAGGGTGCAGCCGCCATGTCGTCGAGGAAGCCCTGCTCGGAGAAGGCGCGGTAGTGCACGCGGCCGCTGTCGTCCATGCCTTCGCGCTTGGTGCCGTAGACGACGAAGCGCAGGTCGGCGCGGGCGGCGGCCTCCTGCAGCGTGCCGGGGAGGTCGGCGTTGGTCGACGACGTCTGGTAGACGAGGACCGGCCCCTGGGTGCTCGTGCGGGTCTTGCGTTCAAGGACCTCGGGGCGGGTGGCGCAGGGGACGTAGCGGACCTTGCGGGGGTCGACGCCGGCCTTGAGCGGCGGCTGGAAAAAGCTGGTGATCAACGTTTTGTCGACGACGGGCTGGTTCCAGAAGATCGCGGTGGTGATGGCGCGCTTTTCCTGGCGGGTCACTTTGTCGGCGGGCACGGGCATGTCGCCGTGGGTGATGACGTGCATGTTGTCCAGCGCGATGACCGGGGTGCCCGACCACCAGCCCATCCACGCCGACATGAACTCGAAGTCGGAGATGACGGCGACGGGCTTCTCGGTGCGCATGCGCCAGAACATCTGCCACGCCTCTGTGAGGCAGGGCACGAGGCGCAACACCGAGTGCTTGGTCGACGCCCAGATGTCGAGGGTGTTGTTGGTGTAGATGAGGGGAATGAAGAAGTGCTCGTGGACGTCGCCGACCTTGCTGCGCAAAAACGCCGCCACCCGGCCGCCGCAAAAGACCTCGACGCGGTAGCCGCGCTCACGCAGGGACTGAATCACCGGTGCAGCCCGGGTCGCGTGGCCCATGCCTTCAGACGACAGGGCAAAGAACACCGTGGGCTGCGACGAAGACTGCGACGACGACTGCGACATGAGCACACCTCATCTGGTGACCAGGCTCCAACGGCCAGACAGGCGTGGCACCAGACACACAGACACTGGAGAATGAGCAGGTTTCAGGCCAGATGAAATCCCGCGAATCGCGGCGAGAGCAGGGCTGCAACGGCATCCGGCTGCGGTGCGTTGTCCACGACGCGGGCCGCGTCACGACCTTCGCAGCCAGCGCCCCACAAGTCCCACACACCATTTTCACACCCCTTGACCCACACCCATTGACCCACACAGGTGTCGCTGCGGCTGTCGCTGCGGTCGGCCCGTGGTACCGCAGGGCATGGGCGTACGTTTGACGACACCGACGACGAAGAAGAAGAAGAAGACGACAGCGACGACGACGCCGACGACGCCGACGCCGACGACGACGCCGACGAAGACGACGCCCACGACAACCGCGCCGATCACCGCAGTCGGTGCCGCCCTGCCCCGCACCGTCGTGGTTTTGGGCGTCGTCAGCCTGCTCACCGACGCCAGCTCCGAGATGATTCTCCCCCTGCTGCCCATGCTGCTGCTGGGGCCCCTGGGCGGCTCGACCATCATGCTCGGCCTCGTTGACGGCGTCGCCGATGCCGTCGCCGCCACCCTGAAACTCGTCGCCGGCCGCCTCAGCGACGGCCGCCCCAAACGCCCCTTCGTGCTGCTGGGCTACGGCTTGTCCACCGCCGTACGCCCCCTGATCGGCCTGGCCATGAGCCCCTGGCACGTCGTCGTCGTCCGCGCCGGCGACCGCGTCGGCAAGGGCATCCGCTCGGCGCCCAGAGACGCGCTGCTGTCGCTGTCGGTCGACGACAAAAACGCCACCCGCGCCTTTGGCTTCCACCGCGCCATGGACCACGCCGGCGCCGTCGTCGGCCCCCTGCTCGCCACCGCCGTGCTCGCCGCCGGCCTCGACGTGCGCACCGCCATCCAACTCGCGTGGATCCCCGGCCTCGCCGCCGTTGTCGTGCTGCTGGTCTTCCTGCGTGAGGCACCGACGGTCGTGGCCCCGACGGCGACGGCGACGACGACGACGACAGCGACGACAGCGACGACGACGACAACGCTGTCGCCCGTCTTGCGCCGACGGCTTGTCATCATGGGGCTGTTTTCCCTGGGCGCCGTCGCCGACACCTTCCTGCTGGTGCGCGCCCACGAACTCGGGCTGTCGGCCCCGCTGCTGCCGGTGGTGTGGGTGGTGCTGCACCTGGCCAAGATCCTGGCGGCGTCGCGGGGCAGCCGCCTGGCCATCCACGGCGAGGTCCCCGTCGCCATCGCCTGGTTCGTCGTCGCCGCCGGCTTCGCCACAGCCGCCATCCCCTCGGTGCTGACCTTCTGGGTCGCCGTCGTCATCATCGGCCTCGGCCACGGCGGCCGTGAACCCTTCGAGAAAGCCCTCGTACGACACCTGGCCCCCGTCGAGGTCGTTGGCCGCGCCTTCGGCGCCTACCACCTGACGACGGGGCTCGTGGCGCTGCCGTCGGGGCTGCTGGTGGGCTGGCTGTGGAGCGAGCACGGTCCCGGCGGCCCCACCGCCCTGCTGCTGGCCGCCGCCGTCGTCCTCGTGGCCGCCACCATGCTGCTCACCGGGAGCCAGCCCACGCACGCCGCCCCCCGCAGAAAGCCCTGAAGCAGGGCCCCCACCGGTCAACCCGCTGCTGTCTTCGACCCGGACGACGTGCCGTGAACCACGCCGCGAGCCACGCCGTGAACCACAGAAAAACGCCCGCCAGACCAGGGGTCGGGCGGGCGTTTCACGTCGCTGCCGTCAGCGGCGTCGGACCTGGGAACGGTCGTTCAGACCAGACCCTTTTGGCGCTTGAGCGCGGCCACGACGCGGGGGTACTCGATCTCCCACTCGGGGGTCCCCTCGCGGAGGTTCTTCAAACGCGAGCGGGCTTCCTTGTCGAGCTCTTCGTCGACGCCCGTGTACTTCTCAAAGACGGTCTTGAAGAAGATGCGCAGGACTTTGTCGTCGGCGTAGACCTCGGCGATGTTCTTGGACGAGAACAGGGCCTCGAGCATCTGGGCCAGCACATGGTCGATGCCGTCGTCGCCCAGCTTGAAGCCACGGGCCTCGGCAAGAGACTTCTTCACCTGGCCGAAGCGGTCCTGGGAGAAGCCACGGCGAGCCATGGTCTCCTTCGTCTCGGTGATGAGGCGCTCTTCCTCGTTCATGTACTCGACCATCACCGCGGCGAGATCCAGCTCGGCCTCGTCCATCCGGCCGTCTTCGACCTCGATGTCGCTCTTGCTGTGCAGGGTCCGCACGATTTCACGGGCGATCTTCGGAATGATCTTTCGATACAGGCGCATGCTCACGTCCTCCGTCGCTCAGCGGGCGGACGCATCCCCGGGTATCCGGAGGCCACACAACTGGGTCTTCGGGGGGGGACGCGGCCAAAACCGCCACTACAAAAAGTCGAGGTGAGAATACGGTCGGCCAGACCGGAGTCAACGTCAAAGCAGGTGGATCGAGGCAAAAAAGCGACGTCGACGACGGCAGACGAGGCCAGCGCCATCGCGCCTAGCCGGTGGACATGACCCGCAACACCAGAATCGACGGTGCCATGGGCGTCCCCGCCAGCGTGGGGTGATCGGGCCCGGGCCCCAGTCGCGCCAGAACCTGCAGACGACGGCGCAAATGGGTGCCGACCTCGGCAAGGGCCGCCGCAAAGCGCTCGTCGTCCAGGCTCGCCGATGACGAGCGGGCACAGAAAATCGCACCTTCACCCACCAGGGGCAGGGCCGAGGCGGCGATGGCGACCGCCCGTTGCTCGGCCTGCTCCCGGGGCAGCGCCTCATGGGGCGGGTGACAGATGACCAGGTCGAAGGTCTGCTGGGTGTGTTTGAGCCAGTCCATCGGACAGGCGTCGATGGCCTCCACGCGATCCTGCAGGCCGTTGTCGCGGGCAAAGCCCATGACCCGAGCCTGATGAGCAGCGCCCACATCGACCACCGTGCTCAGGCCGGCGCCAGCGTCAGCCTGATGGAGGGCGAAGGCGCCGCCGTTGGCGAAGAGATCCAAGGTGCGGCCGCGGACCCAGCTGCGCAGCCGCCTGGTGGCGTCGAGTTCGGCGCTCAAGCGACGCACATCGTCGGCCTCCAGGTCGACCGCCAGCTGCAGGCCCCCGTCAAGGTAGTGGGCCGTCGACGTCGTGCCCCGCAGGCGCTCGGTACGGCCAGCGTGGCGCAACACGATGGTGCCGACCCCCTGACGTTCAAGCGTGCCCGCCAACAGGTCGGCAAGCCAGGGCAGCAAGACCGGGCTGTCGACGTCGACGTGCAAGGCGTCACCGAAGCGGTCGATGAACACGCCAGGGACGCCGTCGGCCTCGCCATGACAAAGGCGACAGGCGCCGGCGTCCTTGAGGTCGTGACGGCGGCGATGCTCGGCGCGCTCCAGGCGGGTGGCCAACAACCCGAGGGGATCGCGGGTGCGAGCGGTGGCGATGAGGCGGGCCCGAAGGTCGCTGCCCGGATCCCACAAGACCGTGCCCACCGGCAAGCCGGTCTCGTCGATGGCGTCGGCGAAGGGACCGTGGTCGCCTTCGTAGGACACGACCTCTGACGCCGCCACCCAGGGCATGCCACCGCGAGTCCGCTGCAGCGCGTGGCGTTTGATGACGACCTTGCCCGTCGTCGTCACTGCCGGAGCAGGCAGAGCGCTGGCAAAGCCGGGGACGAGGCTGTCGCGTTCATGCATCGTGCCGGGACCGTAGGCCAACCCGTCGTCGGGATCGAGCCTTGGATCACCCCGGGGGACGGCTCGGTGTCGCCAGCGATGGCCGCACCGTGGCCGGCGTCACGCCGTCGGTCCCAAGCGTTTCTGCTATCATCGTCGTCCCTTTCGCGCGGGAGATGCATGGCCCTCATCCACTTTGGCCCTGGTGCAGCAGCCACCACCCTCGTCGACGCGGGCAGCACGCTCGAGCTGTTGTACGAAAACCGCTTCGACGGGCGCACCCCCCAGGGACGGTCACACGGGCCGCGGGGCACAGGCCCGGCCGCGGCCGACGCCGACAGCATGGTGCCGTTTCACTATCGCGTCGTCGTCGAGACTCTTGACGACGGCCAGCACGTCACGCGCTTTCCCACCAGGCCGGAGCAACCGGGCGGGGGTGACTGCTACGGCTGGTTTGCCAGCTATGTCGCCTGTCGAAAGTCTCTCGTGGGCGATCGACGGCTGTACGGCTGGACCGTCCACCTGCCGACGACCTTCGAGCTCAACAACCGCTGCAGCTACCATGAAAATCGCTTCATCTTTTCGCTTGGTATCGAAGACCGCGAAAACCACCTGGGGCTGCGCTTCGACGGCGACGACGGCCTGCTGTGGACGGTGGGCCTGCACCCGCACGAGGGCGTCCTTGGTCGCGTGCGCCTGACACGACGCCTGCGGGGTCTGGATCGCCTGCGCTGCACCACCGCCGTCGACTATCTGCATGGGGCGTGCGCCGTGGCCATCGAAGACCACGACGGCGCCATGCTCGCCCAGGCCGTGGCGCCCGCGGGCTTCAGTTTGCAGCGCAGCTCGGTCGCGGTGCTGTCGTCGAGCGGCAATACCGCCGCCGACAACCACGACACCACCCGCTTCTGTCGGCTGGGGCACGTCACCGTGCACCGGGTGATGGCCAGGCTCGCCGAGGTCGTCGTCGACGACGACGACGACGACGACGTGCTGGTGCCTCCCGACCTGGTGTGGAACACCAATCGCCGGTAGGTGTCGGC
>CAJBHN010001134.1 GCA_903952805.1 uncultured Myxococcales bacterium
CCTGGCTGCGGTCGTAGGCGAACTTGTCGTCGGGGCTATGGGCCATCAGGCTGACCTGCCGCATCGTTTGGCCCTGAATGATGGACAGCTCCCGCTCGACGTCGAACTGGTCGGCGCGGTCCTTTTGCTGAAACACCATAAACAGACCGCCGGCGACGACGGCGAGGAGCGCGAGCACGAAGGCGAGCAGATTCTTCACGGAAACCTCGAAGGCGGACCCCATACAGGGTCTTCCGCTTTCGTTGAATCGGATTTTTCGGCCCGGGTCCGCAACATTGCCGCTTTTGCCCGTTGAGGCCGGAGCGCACCTGCCGCTCTGCGTCAACGGTTGCCGGACCGCACCAAACCCCCTAGGCGACAACCATGGTCGAGTCCACCACCGCTCGGGTTTTGATGGACCACGACGACGTTCGTCGGGTGGTTGCCCGCTTGGCCCATGAGGTCAACGACGCCCTCCAAGCAGCCCAGCGCGGGCCATTGGGCCTTGACCCCTCAAAGTTGGCCATCGTCGGCATTCGTACCGGCGGCGCCCATCTGGCCTTCCGGCTTGCCGAGCAACTGGGCATCGTGATGGGCCGCGTGCCGGAGGTCGGTGTGCTTGACATCACCCTGTACCGCGACGACGTCCTGAGCGGCGCTGCCATGCCGATCCTCAAGGGGACCGAGATCGATTTCGATGTCGACGGCCGACCAATCGTGTTGGTGGACGATGTGCTGTTCACCGGGCGGACCGTCCGCGCGGCGCTGGATGCTCTGCTCGACATGGGCAGACCGACCTGTGTGCTGCTGGCGGTGTTGGTGGACCGGGGCCTCAGGGAGCTCCCCATCGCTGCCAGCTTCACCGGCCGGGCTGTTGAGACGACCCGGGACGAACGCGTTGACGTCCACCTCGTGGAAGAAGGCGCCACCGCCGACCAGGTCGTGGTCCGCGTCGCCCGCGATCGGAGGGCCCGATGACCGCCAAGCAAAAGTTGCTGTCGGTGCCTCATCTGCTGGGCATCGAGGGGCTGACCCGCGATGACGCCATCTTGATCCTCGACACCGCCCAATCGTTTGTCGAGGTCAACAGTCGCCAGCTCAAAAAGGTCCCCGCCCTGCGCGGCCGGCTGGTCGCCCTGCTGTTCTTTGAAAACAGCACCCGCACTCGCCTTTCGTTTGAGCTGGCCGCCAAGCGCTTGTCCGCCGACACGTTGAACTTCTCGGCGTCGGGGAGTTCGGTCCAAAAGGGCGAGACCCTGCTCGACACCGCTCGCAACATCGAGGCCATGGGCCCCGACCTTGTCGTCGTGCGTCACGAGGCCTCGGGTGCGCCCTGGCATCTGTCGCGGGTCATGAGCGGCGCCATCGCCAACGCTGGCGACGGTCAACACGAGCATCCCACCCAGGCCCTGCTGGATGCGTTTACCCTGCTGTCGCGCTGGCGACGGACTGCTGCGCAGGGCCTGGACGGCAAAACCGTCTGCATCGTCGGCGACATCTCCCGCTCACGAGTGGCCCGCAGCAATATGCTGCTGCTCAAGCTGCTGGGCGCGCGCGTGCGCGTGGCCGGGCCCGCCACCATGCTGCCGGCGGCCCTTGCCGACGTCTACGGCGTCGATGTCTATGATGACGTCGACGATGCCCTCTTTTCTGGCGATGGCGTTGACGCCGTGATGATGCTGCGCATCCAGAAGGAGAGGGCCGCCCGCGCCGTCATGGGCAGCGATGACGACTACGCCGTTGGCTATGGGCTGCATCGCGAACGCTTTGACCGGCTGCACGCCGCCAACGATGGCATCGTGGTGATGCATCCCGGTCCCATCAATCGTGGCGTCGAGATTGACGCAGCGGTGGCAGATTCCTCGTCGTCGGTGATCCTCGACCAGACCGAAAACGGCGTCGCCGTCCGGATGGCCGTGCTCTATTTGTTGGCGGTGGGCATGGCCCGCACCGACGTCGGGAGCGCAGCATGAGCAATGCCAATCTGGTCGACATGGTCGATCTGACGGTCTCGCTGCGTCTTCCCGGGGCCCCCGACGACGAAAGCGTCACCGCCCTCGCCAAAGCGGCCGCAGCTGGTGGCGTCGGCGTGGCCGTCGTCGGCGTCGAGGGATTGAGCCTGGTCGACGGTCCGGCAGTGAGCGCCGCCGTGATGGCGATGCGGGCCGCGCGCGCGGTCGGCGTCCGCTTGATTCCAGCCATCTGCCCCATCCGGACGGGTGGAACTCTCGCCGACCTGCGCGCTGCCGAGAGGGCATGGCGCGACGGCCATGAGAGTGAGGCGGACGTCGTCACGGCCGTGTGGCGCCTCACCGAGCCGACCGATGATGCGTTGTTGTTGCGGCGCATCGGCGACCTTGCTCGCGCCCGCGGCGCCATCGTCGTGGTGCCCTCGGTCGATCGCAGTCTGTCCGCCGGCGCTGTCGCCGTCGAAGGCGCCGTCGCCACCCGCTTGGGTTTGGCGGCCATGCCTGAGGCTGCCGAGGCCATCGGTGTCGCTCGCATCATCGAGGTGGCCAGGCTGACCGGGGCCCGCTTCGTGGTGTCGGGTGTGTTCACGGCGGCGGGTGCGGCTTTGATTGAGCAACACGCCGCCGTCGGTGTCAGTGGCGTCGTCAACGCCGCCAACCTGCTGTGCGACGAGGGAGCGCTGTTGCGCCGGCCTTACGATACCCGCCTGCTGCAGGCGCCGCCGTTGTCGACGTCGACGTCGCGCCTGGCACTGCTGGCGGCGGTCAAGCGCGGCGCCTTGCTGGTGTCCTCGGGTCATCGCCATGTGCCCAAGCGCGAGCGCGATCTCGAGATGACCCGAGCGACGCCGGGTGGCACTGCGCTGGCGTCGACGGCAGCGCTGCTGAGCAGCGTCCTGACGCCCGCCGAGTTCCTGCACGCGGCCTGCATTGGGCCGGCGGCGCTGCTTGGCTGTACGCCGACTGCGCGCGTCCTGCTTCCTGCTGTCGACGACGACCTTTCGATTCTTGTCCGGGAGCTTTCCGCATGAACACCCGCAGCGCCTGGTTGGTCCTGTCCGATGGTACCGCATTCCCCGGTGAGCCTTTTGGCGCCGCCACCACCATCGATGGCGAGGTCGTCTTCAACACATCCATGAGCGGCTACCCAGAGTTGCTCACCGACCCTTCGTATCGACGACAAATCCTGACGCTGACTGTTCCCGAGGTCGGCAACTACGGCGTCTGTGACCGCGACGCCGAGTCGGGGCGGATCCAGGCCGCCGGCCTGGTGGTCCGCAATCTGTCGATGCTCGTGTCGAACTGGCGCAGCGACCGCGATCTGTCGTCGTGGCTGCGGGACCAGGGCGTGCCGGGCATCGCTGGTATCGACACTCGGGCGCTGGTCCGTCGCCTGCGCGAGGGAGGCACGAAGGTCGGGCTGTTGTCGACCGACGGCACGCCGCTGGATGTGTTGCGGGCCCGCGCCCGGGAACTACCTGGCATGGCGGGATGCGAACTCATCTCCCAGGTCACTTGTGCGGCGCCCTACGAGTTCACCGAGGGCCTCGTCGACGACGCCGGCGCTGCGTTGCCGTCGGCGCCGATGAAACACCACGTGGTGGCCTTCGACTTTGGCATCAAGAAGAACATGGCGCGCCTGTTGGTCCACAAGGGCTGCAAGGTCACCATCGTGCCGGCGTCGACGTCGGCGGATGCCGTGCGGGCCTTGAAGCCCGACGGGGTGTTGCTCTCCAATGGTCCTGGCGATCCTTCGACCATTCCCGACGTCGTCGAGGCGGTGCGCCAGTTGGTTGGCACCACGCCCGTCTTTGGCATCTGCATGGGACACCAGGTGCTGGCCCAGGCCCTCGGGGCCACGACGTACAAGACGCCGTACGGTCATCGCGGTGGTAACCAGCCGGTCATGACCGACGCCGTCGGCACGCTGCCGCGGGTGTTGATCACATCCCAAAACCACGGCTTCGCGGTCGACGAAAAAAGCATGCCGGCGGATGCGCGGCCCAACGAGACCAACGTCTCCGACGGTACCAATGAGGGCCTCGACGCCTCGGGGCGCTGGGCGTTCTCGGTGCAGTACCACCCAG
>CAJBHN010001135.1 GCA_903952805.1 uncultured Myxococcales bacterium
CGATCAGGCCGCCGCCGTCGCTGACGCCCTGCACGGGGCGAGGCGCATCCTGGTATGCGGCAATACCGGCGCCGATGGCGACGTCGCCGGCTCCACGCTCGCCCTGGCGCGGGCGCTGGGGAGGCTGGGGCGCGAGGTCGTGGTCTACAACGACGAGCCCTACCCCGCCGCCTTCGCCTGGCTCCCCGGCGGCGCCGGCGTCGTCACCAGCGTGGACGCCGATGACCGCTTCGACGCCACTGTCGTCGTCGACGCCGCCCGCGTCGACCGCCTCGGCAAGAGCTTTCCCGACCGGGAGCGGCTGGGCGTGTTTTGCTGGGTGGACCACCACGCCATCGACGTGGGCCCCGGCGACGTCAACTTCATCGACCTCACGGCGGCTGCCGTTGGCGAACAGGTCGCGTTGATCCTCGATGCGCTCGCCGAGCGTGTCGGTCAGGACCTCATCGACGCCGACGTGGCCCGCTGCCTGTATGCGTCCGTCGTCGCCGACACTGGCGGCTTCCGCTACGGCAATACCTCGGCCCGGGCGCTGCGGCTGGCGGCCCGGCTGGTCGAGGCTGGCGTCGATCCCTGGGAGATGACCGAGCGCATCTACGAGAGCCAGGACGAGGCCCGTGTGCGCTTGCTGGGACGTGCCCTGGACGGTCTGTGGCGCTCCCCGTGCGGGCGCCTGGGCGTCGTCGAGGTGCGCGCCAAGGACCTCATCGAGCTTGGAGCCATCGAGGAGCACGTCCAGGGCCTCGTCAACAGCGTGCGGGGCATCAAAGGCGTCGAACTCGCCGTGCTGGTCCGCGAGCTCGACGCCGGCACCACCCGCGTCGTCATTCGCTCCCGCGGCAACATCGCCGTGACCCCCATCGCCATCGCCCTGGGCGGCAAAGGCAGCAGGAACGCCGGCAGCGTCGTCGTGGACGCCGACGTCGACGCCGCCCGCGCCGTCGTCGTCCAGGCGGCGCTCGCGCACCTGCGGGTGCAAGAGACCATGCTCGGCGGCAATGCCGAGTAGCCACCGGTCGCGACGGTGACACCCGTTGACCTGCGTGACGACGACGTCACGGTGATCACGTGAACACCACCAATGCTGACGCCGCTGCTGATGAAGCCACGCCGATCGAGGGCATCATCGTCGTGGACAAGCCCGTGGGTCCGACGTCGTTTGACGTCGTGTTCAAGCTGCGCAAGAGCCTGAAGACCAAGTCCATCGGCCATTGCGGCACCCTTGATCCCCTGGCCTCTGGCGTCGTCGTCTGCTGCGTCGGCCGCTACACCAAGCTGGTTCGCTTTTTGACCTCGGACGACAAGCGCTACGTCGCCGACGTGACCTTTGGTTTTTCGACCCCCAGCCTCGATCTCGAGACCGAGGCCTCTGAGCACGGCGACGTCGACGTCGTCACCGAAGACGCCCTGCGGGCAGCCCTTGGGTCGTGGCGTGGCGTGGTGCAGCAGGTGCCGCCCCTGCACTCGGCCCTGCAGAAAGACGGCGTGCGCCTCTACCACCGGGCCCGCCAGGGCCATGACGTCGAAGTCGAGCCCAGGGACGTCGTGATCCACCACCTGGAGTTGCTGTCGTACACAGCGCCGACGGCCACCATTGCCTGCCATGTGGGCAAGGGCTTTTTCGTGCGCTCCCTGGCCCGGGACCTTGGTCGAGCCGTGCGCTGCCCCGCTCATCTGTCGGCGTTGCGGCGTACCGACAGCGGCGGCTACACCCTCGATGACGCCGTCAGCCTCGACGTCGCTCGCGATGGGGCCCTGGCCCCGGCGCTGCTGAAGCGTGGTCGGCAGGCGTTGCGGGGCGTGACCCAGGTGGAGATCAGCGAAGCCCAGGCAAAGGCCCTGCGCCATGGCCTGCGCCCCGAGACCGACCTGCCATTGCAGCAGGAGGTGCTGGCCTGCCGTGACGACCAGATCTGCGCCGTCGTCGATGTCCGCGCCGACGTCGGCGAAGACCCCGCCAAAGACGCCCGGGCTGACGTGGTCGTCGGTGGGCCTCATCGGCTCGTCAGCGTCCGCGGCTTCTGAGC
Organism: uncultured Myxococcales bacterium; assembly: GCA_903952805.1. Lineage (GTDB taxonomy): Bacteria > Myxococcota > UBA727 > UBA727 > VGSZ01 > VGSZ01. Next base: position 2,028 of record CAJBHN010001135.1, read on the forward strand.
TCGGCTATTCGTCGTCGTCGTCGAGCGCGGCACTGCCGACCAGGTCGCCGGCGGTGTGCGGCAGCAGGCCGAGCTTGGAAAACAGCGCGATGCGCTCGGGGTCGGCCTTGTCGGCCAGCTTCTCGAGGTCGTGGAAGGTGTAGGTGCCACGATTCTTGGTCAGCCACCCCTCCTTGGCCCACTCGGTCATGGCCCGGTCGATGCTGCGAACCGTGACCCCCAGGCAGCGGGCCAGCATCTCGTAGGTCAACTTGATGCGCAGCGTGACCCCATGTTGGGTGCGCTGGCCGTAGGCCTCCAGGAAGCTCAAGAACAACCCCGCCAATCGGGTGTTGGCGTCGAGGAAGGCCAGGGCCCGCTCATTGTAGGCGGCAATGGCCAGGCGGGAGGCGACATCCTTCAACATCACAAAGCAGGCCTCGGCATCGGCACGCATGTACCGCATGAACTCTTTGGCCGGCAGTCGGGCGGCGATGCAGGGCTCGAAGCACTCGACGTACTCTTGGCGA
>CAJBHN010001136.1 GCA_903952805.1 uncultured Myxococcales bacterium
CGACCCCCTCCCCCACCCACTTCAAGCCCGGCCCAAGCGCACCGGCGATATCCACCGACGCCGACGGTCGGTGGCGCAGCAGCAGCGCCAGGACAGCGGTGAGCGCCCCGAGGATGACAAAGAGAAAGACCATAATGAGAACGTCCACGAGCACCTCCGACACACCAGGGTCGTCAAGCGAGCGAGACGGCCGGTCTTCGCGTTGCTGACAGATCTTGCGGCAAGGGTGGGTCTCTGATGACCCCGCCGGGTCGAAGCGCAGCGCTGCGCGCGGAGGCTGCCGAAACCCACAGCCCATCTGGAGGCGTGTGGACGTGAGGAGTCGTCGCGGACGCACCTTGCGACGCAGTCGGCTGGTGTGCGAACAAGGCTGATGCCCACCATCGTTCACGACCGCGCCCCGCCACAGCCGTACCCGACGCGAGGGCATTTCAGCCCTGACGTCATCGTGCGCGACACCAGGCAGGACGCGGCAGCATCCAAGGCCGCACCGCTTGAGCCGGTCGAAATCGCCGCCGCACCGACCGCCCCGACCCCCACGTCGGCTGCGAGCTCGGCGTCAAGCACACCGTCAGGCGCCCCGCCGCCGCAGGTTGCTGCGTCGGCCACACCACCGCCGACGCCTCCGGGGGATGGTGAGCCGGAAAAGGGCGGCCCGCGCGGGGCTTCCTGCTCCGTCGTGAAAGACAAGGCCCTTGCTGCGACGACGTTGCGATTTCGTCAGCCCGGCGATGGTGGCGGCGGGTCGGATCGCGGTGAGCTCCATCAGATTCCATGGGCGGACCTCTCAGCGACCAGGGTCCGAGATGAGATCGCCGAGCTGCCGGCGCCTGCGGTCGTGGACTTCGCCACAGCCCACGATGCAGCGGTGTTTTTGCTTGGCGCAGCGTGGGCCAACCAGGTCGCCGACGGAGACATTGACCGCCATGTGGTGATTCGCCCGTCGCGGCAGCCCGTATCAGGGTTCGCTGACGCCATCCGGGCCGTGTCCCAAACGACGACATGGCATGGACCGCTCCATGTCGATGCCGTGCGCGCACTGAACGACGCGAGGCGGTTGGCCGGCGCCGACGAATCAATGCGCAAGCAGATCGATGCCGCCGTTGAGCTCGCGAAGTCGCTGCGCGCAGACCTCGAGGTATTTGCGAGGGCGCTGCGACAGGGCACGATCCAGGAGGTCGAGAGGGCGACGCTCGCGCTCCAGACGAAGTACCCGCAGCGCTGGTGCAGGCGTCAGATCGACAAGGTAATTGCCGAGGCCAACCGCGCTGAGGCAACGAAGGTCCGCGACGAAGGGCCCTGCGTGATGCGAGCGCCGGCCTATACGGGTGGATGGCGTGGCCTGCAGCCTGCGGAGACCTGGGAGGTCCTGATCGACGAGACCGAGCTCTCGCGGCGGCTCGATGTCTGTGCGGTGGTGGTACCGGGCGGGAGCCTGCCGCCGCTCGATATGGCGTGGCACGCCACCGAGCGCCCTGCGCAGGAGGTGGATGGGGTGCTTCAACGGGTTGTCGACCATCCCATCGGCATGCTGGCGCTCGCGACCGACGCCACGTCCGACGGATGGATGGGCGCGGTGCAAGAGCTCGTGGCTTGGGCTGTCCGGCTCATCCCGATGAAGGGGAAGACCCGCGTCCATGTGGTGGTCGAGAACCGCGGCGCGAGTCCCGGCAACAACTGGCGCGCCGCCGCTGCGCGCGTCTGGTCCGAGCTTCACGCGGCCGACCCGGCGCGCGCCAATCAACTCGTGATCGACATCGAGCTCACCGGCAAGGGCGAGCACGCGACCCTACCCTACGCCGACGTCGTCGCCTTCGCGTGGGGTGCGGTCTGCCGTGGAAGGGATCGGGGCCTCTCGCGCGAGGCCTTCGCCCGGATGACCTCGTGGTTTGGCAAGGTCCCTCTCGATGACCGGGCCTCGCTCGCGGCGCGTCGTGCGTGGGACGCCGTCTCGCGCGACGAGATCGTCGACTGGCGCAACGTCGGCACCATCGTGCACGCCGCCCAGAGCCATCTGCTCGACGCCTTCACGACGCACGTCGCCGGCAGCCGCCGGCCACAATTCGATGCCCTCTTGCAGCGCATCAACGAGCACCTCGACTCCAAGTCGGTCCATCTGCCCCGACTGGGTGCAGAGATCGCGCTCGCCCGCGCCGTGGCACCGGAGCGGGCGCTCTCGGCCCGCCAGGCGTGGGTGTGGGCCCTGCTGCGTTTGCAGCAGCAGAACCATCAAGGCGGCACCGACGCCGCGCTGCTGGAGCACATCAAGGTCGAGGGCACCCGCATGCTCGAGGAAGACGCCCCGTTGGTGTGCCTCGGCGATCTCTACCGCGCCGTATTTCACTCCAATCGATTCGAATTCGAAGCCGCTGCCGCCGCGGTCGCGGATTGGCGTGACATCCCCATTCCAACCCCCGGCTTGCGCATGCATGCCCGCGTGCTCAGCGCGCTGGGCCAGTACCGCGCATTTCAGGGTGATCACGTCGGCGCGGTCGCCCTCTTCGACCGGGCCATCGAGGAGTTCGGCGGCCTGTCGGACGCGAGGATGGCCGCAGGAGAGATCCAGCAGACAAGCACCTACCGCCTGATTGCCCGTATGGACGCCGGGCTGCTGACACCAGGCGAGCTCAGCGCAAGCGTCGGCCCCCTCAACGGATCGCGCTTTGTCACCCTTGCACGGCAATCTGCCGACGCGCTGAATGCCGACCGATACCTCCTCGCGGTGCTCGTGCGATGGCTCTTTGAGCATGGCTCTGCCGAACAGCGGCGAGCCTTTCTGCCGACCATGCGCTCCCTCGATAAGCACATCGGCTGGACCGAGGGACACCCGTGGCCGGTGATTGGCGCCTACACGGCCCTGCTCATGGACCGCGAACCACAGAGCCACGCCGACCTGGGCTGGCGATGGCGCCAGATGTGGGCTGCCTTCGACGACCCGACCTGTGGTCCGACGGTCCGCTTCATCCTGCTCGTCTGCGGCGCCGTGGGCCAAGCTATGGGGCACCCGATCGAGGCCGACATCGCGGGGCGCGCGGACGAGCTGCGACCGCAGCTCCCGATGGCTCCATGGAAGGCTTACGACGCCATCCCGCAAGGCCCCGGTCACACCGAGCGAGCAGACGCCATCGCGCAGCTCCGTGCGTGTCTGCCCTTCAACTTCCGCTGACGAGACCACACATCGGCTGTCACCTGCAGCTGGCGTCGCCCCGCGGTGCTTGGCGCCGCTCGGGGCGCTCTGAACCACGCCTTCGCCTGCGTGGCTTCGTTTGGTCAGCAATGCGCGGGCTGTGCGTTGGACCTCTGGAAGGGCCGCCCCGACCAGACCTGAAGGGACAACGCCATGGAGATCCTCTTTTTCATCCTGCTCCTGTTCTTGCCGGGCGCGCTGATCGGCGCGTTCAAGGCGGTCGAGCTCGGCTTCGAGGCCATCGGCTTCTTGTTCGGGTGCGCCTTCACCGTCGTCATCTTGATTGGCGGCTTCGTCTTCTTTGTCGCCGTGCTGTTGAGCTGACGGTTGCCGACCTTGAATCGTCTGTCTGCTGAGGGGGAAGCGATGCACGGTCACAGGCTGCGTCTGAGGCTGGTTACCGATGACGACATCGTCTCGACACCCCGCTTCGGTGACGATGCGGCATTCTTCTTCGCTGAAGAATCGGCGCGCTTTGGGCGCGACATCGAGTGCTGCCTCGCCGACGGGCTTCGCGTGGATGACGAGCGGCAGCACGCGACCGTCGCCTGGCGAGACCGTATGAAGGAACGGTGCGGGCCGCTCCTCCTCGCGGCGATGATGGCACACGAACACGCCGACGCGGTCGTCGTCCCCTTGCGGCCACCGACACCGTAGCCCCCGCCTTCACACGCCTTCGCGTGTGACACCGCCGGCATGCAAATGCCGCCGCAGGGCGCAGCACGACGGCTGTGGCCCATGTCATCCATCCCATCATGTCGCCGAAGCCGCCTCGCTGTGGGGCTGCTTCGCCGGCCTGTCTCTCGTCGCCAACGACAGCAGGACGGTGTCGTCGACCGTCGCGCTGCGATCGACATTGGAGTCACCATGCCGATGGCCCCGTGGTCGGAAGTCTGGTCTTTGCGCCTTGCTGAGCCAGGCACACCAGCGCACCGGCGCTGGTCGATCGGGTTGTATGCGCGACTCGAGCTCGTCTCTCGCAGCGTCTTCGCAATGGCCTTTCCCCGCATCGATCGTGCGCTGCGCGAGGCGGCGTGGACAGGGCTCTGGGTGAGATGGAGCGAGCGGCCACCCACACCTCGTCGGCCCCTTGACGACAACGACGACATCGCCCGCTATGTCACCCGCTCGCTCGTCAACGCGATGCGATCCCAGCTTCGCCGACGCGCCTCTCGCGCCCGCCTGCACGCCGAGCGCGAGTGGGACATAAGGCTCGTCATCCACACGGGTGTCGTCGATGACGTCACGCTCGATCCGATCGAGCGCGATCAACAAGTGACCGCGGCCCGTCGGTCGCTGGCGTTCTTCCACAGTGACCAATTCGAGACCATGTGGTCGTCGCGCCGCGCTGGCCGCGCTGCCGAGGTGATGCGACTCGCCGCCGAACGAATCGCCATCGTCGGTGGTGAGCGTTCGTTCGACGACGTGGTGGCGTCTGAGATGCTGCCCGGCGAAGCCCGACGCGTCATCGAGAACCGCCTCCGCCAGCGCTACCTTCGGGCCATGCGCGATATTCTCGCGGCCATCGACCGGCACGAGCCGCAGCTCCTGCACACCGGCCATGATCCAGCGATGTTGCGATTGTGCACCCTGCAGCTCTTCTCGGATCGCAGCGTCCTGCGTCCGCGACGGAGCACACACGGGGCCCCGAGATGATCACCTTGAGGATGATCGACGCTGGCGCTTGCCACAGCGGCACCCTCATCGACGCGAACGTTCACACCATCACACAGGGAGGCACCCGGACATGACCAACGACGATGAAGAGAAGGCTCAGCCCCGCACCACCACCGTGACGCTCGGAGAGGTCATCGGCCCGATCTTTGAAAAAGCAGGCAGCGGCGACAAGGACGACCCCCTCGACCCGATCCTGAATGACGACTACGATCGCGACCGCCTCGCCGAGGCCGTCTCGTCCTACGCGTGGATGGTGGCCCGCGGCTACGATCCAGAGATCATCTGGGACATGCTGACGAGCCAGGACATCGACGACGACACGATCTCGGCTGCCAAGGCCGTCGTCGACCGCGGCCTGCACGAAGCCTGTCGACGAAACGGCGCCGACGACCCCAAGTGACCCCGCTGCCGGGTCTGTTCAGTGCCCGGCGTCGTCGCTGAGGATGGCGCGCTCGATCAACACGCGGACGATCTCGTCGCCGGCGCCGTCCGAGTGACGATGCCGGCGGTCGCGAGGGCCGTGCGCAAACACGCAGCGCTCGTCGTACAAGGTCTTCACCGTCTTCTTGATCTGAGCCCGGTCAGCGTCGCTCCTGCCCAGGAGCGCCGCTGCCCCATCGCTCAAGGCCATGCGCAGCTGCGTGGTCACGCGAGCGTGGCGGGCCCCACCATCGGCGAACTGTTGCAGCAGCAGCGCCTCCAGCGCCGAACCGAAATAGAACGCGCGCTCGCGGGGATCGTCGTAGCGAAGCCCGCGACCATACAAGGCAGCCACCGCCCGGAGCTGATGGGCTCGCCCGCTGTTGCTGCCCACCAATGCCATCACGCGGTCGACCAGCAGGTCGGGGTCTTCGACAGGCTGCCGATGATTCAGGCGATCGATGAGCCCCATGGCCGCTCCGTTGCGCGGACGAATGCCGCGAATCGCCGCAGCACGACCACCGCTCAACGCCCGGTCGTGCCGGAAATGGGGTGTGTCGTCTGCTGGTGATGGGTCGTCTTCGGCGCGATACTGCAGCGGGGGCGGCAGCCTCATCGTCTCGACGGTGTCGTCGGAGTCGACGTCATGTCGCTCAAGCAGACGAACCGCGAGCAAGAGGCCAACGACCTGATCGGCGAGGGTGTCGGCGCGCTCGGCGATATGCCCCGGGCGGACAGCGGCGATGGTGGCACGTACCACGAGCCACGACTCCGCGCCGTCAAAGACGGTGTCGAGCCGCGGACAGCCCAGGTCAGCGGCGCTCGACAGCGGTCGCCAGGGATGCGTCGACGGGCAATGCGCCACCGGCACCGTGACGTCCCAGCTACGTGGACGCACGAGATCGTGCGCAAGGAACTCCTGAAACGCGACGAAATGGTCGAAGTCGTCGTCATCGATGGGGTTGAGGTTCGTCAACGCGCAGGTCTCGGGATCGACACACTCGCGCAGGGTCTCGAGCGTCAAGGACGGCATCGACAAGACCTGCCGAAGGTGACGCAACGCGCGTCGAAAAACGTCGTCGAGGCTGCTGCACCCGACTGCGTTGATGCGCTCCCGCAGCGCGTCTTCGTTCGAGCCGTCAGACCCGAGGCAATCCACAAGGATCGCCAGCAGCGTGGCGCTCTCGACGTCGCGCCGCCATCGCGGCTTGCGCCCGCCAGCTCGCTTCGACGCCTTCGATGGAACACTTCTTGATCTCATCACTCAACCTCCGGTGGGCTCTGTGCCATTCGTATGGAAACCCCGCGACCTGCTGCCGATTCGCGCCCTCACGTCGTGGGCTCGCCGGTCTTCATCAGGTCGAGCGTGAGCGTGCCGGCGCCGACGACCGAGGCGCTCCCCCGGCCGGATGCCACCACGTTCGGCCGGGATGAATACGGTTGACCGTTGACGTCGTAGTATCGGCTCTCGTCGGGCGCGAGGTGGATGGCGATCCCGAGCACACGACCGAACCACAGGGTCGTCCACTCGCCCTCTGGCGTCTGTCTGGCGTTCCTCCCGATCATCGCCAGCGACTGCGCGAAGAAGGTCTCGGGTGGTTGGGTGGCGTCGAAGTTCAACCGCAACCACCGACCGGCGCCGCCGCTCATGATGCACATCGTGATCGACGACGGCCGCGTGAACTCGGTGACCAACATGGCGTGCGGCTTGAAATCGCAAACGTAGGCTTCAGCGGCAGCGGCCTTCAACGCCCGGCACGCAGCGGCCTCGGTCTCGGCGGCGGCCTGTTGTCGGGCACGCGTCTCGTCGACCGCCGCCGTGACACGTGCTTCGTCGACCTCGAGCGCGGCCGCGAGCTTTGTCAACGCACGACGGCTCTCGGCGCTGACCAGAAGGCCATCTCCCAAGGCCTGCACCCGCCCCGCCGCCTTCACCGCGTCTATGTAGCCGAGCCGGCGACCGATGGCGGTGGCGTCGAGCCCAAGCGCCGCCATGCGTTCGCGTAAGAGCGCGGCCAATGGCGTCTTCGGCAGCGTGAGCTTCCCTTTGACGTTCGGCTTCGAGGACATCGCAGGCTCCACGGTACGAGGCACGAAGCCGACCGCGATGGCGGCTTCATGCAAGAGAGACGATCGAGCCTGCCGATGCAGACAGAAACGCACGGCTTGATCGAACCGCGCAGCTCATGCCCCGGGGCCGAACACGGCGCACAGCTCGATGCGCGCGACCCGCGGGGTACGCCGCATGAAGGCCAGCCCGACAATGATATTGAGGTCGTCATCCTCGTCGTCGACCATCAGCTGCAGCCCCTCATTGGCGTCGGTCAGCGGGTGATCGTGCGACGACGACGAGAGCGTCATGAGCACGTCGCTCAACGGGTGCCCCCCGAGCGCACGCGCCGCCGCACGAGCGCCTTCGACGTAGGTCGCCGCGTGATGGCGCAGGAGGCACGCCCGACGCGTCGACCCCGCTGGCACCCGAATGATCGAGGCGAGGTCGAAGGCGTCGATGGCATGGCGACCCTGGGCCGTTCGGTCGCTGCCTTGCAGCAGCGACACGAGGATGGCGCAGGCGCGCACCGCTGCGCGGGGCGTCTCGACCACGACTGAGACAACGCCAGGAACGAGGCCTTCCCCGACCACGATCGCGAGCTGCGGCGCCCCGTTATCCCGCTCGAACTGATGGGCCGTGATGGACTCGGCCGAGCCGACCACAACGTCGACGATGCCTTCACCGTTCGACCATCTGCGACGAAGGGGCGCCCGCATGGGCGGCAGGAAGGCAAATCGTAGTCCGTCATCACGCATGGTTCACATAATATCGCGACGGTGCGACACGATCGGTCGCACACCTGCTGAAAGGCCCTCGCGACGCGGCCGCGCGGGTTATGGAGGGGGCTCAGGGCAACGCGACCGCGTGGTGGGCGAGGTGAGCGAGGTGGGCGAGGATGGCGTGGTGGACCTCCCAGCCGTAGAGCAGCGGTTCTTCGTGTTAGCCGAGGAAGGCCGGCGTCGATGGAGCCACCCCCGTTGAGCAGCTGGCTGTCAGACGCCCGGCCCACGACGATGCAGGCGTGGCGATGGCGGGTGAGCATCACGCAGAGTCGGCCCGGATCGAGGTGGAAGGCGTCGACGTCGGGGAGCCCGGCGAGCGGATGCCAGGCAACGACGACCTCGAACTCCAGCCCCTGCAGGCGGTTGGCGGTGTCGACCGTGTCGTCGCTGAGGTTCGCCTCGTCGAGCGCCGTGCGCAGCATGCCTCGCTGCAGCGTGTGCGAGACCGCGACCGCGATCTCCCGTGGCTGCTGCGCATGGAGCGCCTATTGTTTTTTGCAGCGCACGCGGGGCTGTCGCTCGAACAGACGGGCAATGGGCTGAAGCCGGGCCACAGTGTTCGGCTCGGGCGTGTGGCTCCACGGGGGCGTCTCTGGCAACGGTGGCAGCTGCAGCGGCGGCGGCCGCAGGTCGGCCCCGTGACCGAGCGGCCGTCCCGCATCGAGGAAAACACCGTCTTTACCACAAGCGACTGGGCGATGGCCTTGGGGATTCCCTCTTCGTCGGTATCGCGAAGCAGCTGATGGAGGGTGGCGCGGGCGAGCCACAGACGGCCTTCGTCGTCGATGTCGAACGAGGCGCTGTGGTCGCTCGGTTCAGAACTGTAGCGGCGGGGTCGAAAGCGCGACATGAACACCTCCGGTGCTGTGGCGTGCGTCAGCGTGGTGTGGTGATCGCAAGATCAGGTAACGAGGGCATCATGCACACAGGATGCGACCGATACCGTCGCACCTGAATCGTAATGAACGACATCGGGTCACTGCCGGTCGATCCCGCATCCGGCAGCCGTCGCCGGACGCGACCGAACCTGTCGCAGGTGGCGTCTATGGTGGTCTGCATGAACGTCACCGAATCGATCGACGCAGACCCAGTCAACGCATGCACGCTCGATATGGACTGGCAGCTCACCGAGGAAGAGCGCGACGGCGTGATGGCGCCGGGGCTCGACCCACAGACGAGACTTTAGCGTGCGCTTCACATTGTCGAGCGCGCCTGGCGTGGTGAGGCGCCCGAGGGACCGCTGCAGGTGCAAGTCGAGGCGACCCTCACGCTCGACGAGCACGAGCGGACGTGGCCCGACGAGCGAACGTCGTGGGTCGACCCCTGGTACGGCCACGGCGACGTCCACCGCGCCAACGCCACCGCCAGGCGATGGTCGGCTCGATTCCTGCTGAGGGCGCTGGGGTTCGACGTCATCGACGGAATCCGCAGCTGATCGGAACCGACCACGGTGATGGCCATCATTCTTTCGTCAGCACCGTTCGTCAGCACCGTCCGTCAACGCCACTCGTGTTCAGCCCAGAGGAGAGCCCATGACGACCGCAGCCCCTGCGCCTTGGAGCGCACGAAAGTCCACCAACAACGCCGTGACGGCGGCCTGCTTGTTTCACGAGGACGATCGCGGTGGCTTCGTGTGGCACTTCCACCATGGAAACACCCATCTCATGCGCTCGACGCCCTCGCTGCTGCGCAAGGGCAGCGGGGCTGGTCGATGGCGGGCCTCGCTGCATCTGCCCTTCGAGGTCTCGGTGGTGCTGCGTGAGATCAGGCACGAAGCCGCGCTCCACGAGAAAGCCCGCAAGTTGGTCGACATCCCGGTCCACGAGCGTCCGGGCAAGGGCCGGTATCGGGTCTATCGGCGCGAAGCGATGCGGCGATACTTTGCGCCCATCCACACCGACATCCTCGACGGTATCGCCGACTGGAACGCCGGCAGCTACCCGCTGTTGCGGTTCCTGCTGACCACGCCCGACGCGCTGGACCTCATGCACAGCGAAGACGGCGCACGGTTGGCGTGGTGCCTCGCGAATCTGCACGAGATCGACCACACCGCAGGATCACACCCGCTGCGAACCGGTCGCTCATGGGTTCGTCGTCGTCGTCGGGATATCCTTGGTCGGCTTGGTCTGCCGCCGACGAACGCCGCGCTCCAGGCCCTCCGCAAGGTGCCTCGTGCGTCGTTCAATCAAGGACGGTTGGGTGACCTGGGGCGCGTCCTTCGCTCGCCGATCCTGGATGCGCGCGCACGGCATCTGCCCGTGTGGGATCGTGCCCTCGATGTCTTGCATGAAGATCTGCATCCGTTCGTGCATGACGCGCTGCTTCGCGAGCTGTGCGAGCCCGACCCGGTCGGCCCCCTGCCAACCTCTGCCTTCCTGCAGAGCCCGCTCACCTGCGACCTGCGACACACCCTCGAGCTTTTTCAGCAAGCGCGCATGTCGCCGCCGGTCTTTCGCTCCGTGGCGCACCTGCGCGAGGTCCACGACGACATGATGGCACGAAGGACGCGCCTTGAAGGCGTATGGTCCAAGGCGCCGTTTCCGCCGTTTCCGGTGGAGCTGTCGGCGAAGGAGCGGCGCTCGTTGACCCCGCTCATCGACAGCGCGGCCCTGCTGCAGGAGGGACGCACGATGCACCACTGTCTGGGAACCTTGAGAACCCACCATCTGCGCGCTCGCCGTGGCCATTTCCATGCCTTCGCGATGACCCGCCCTGAGCGGCTGAGCCTGGCGTTTATATGGAACATCGAGGAAGCCCGATGGTCCCTGTACGACCTTCGCGGGCCAGCAAACCAGCACGCCGGTGCACCTGCCCACGACACCGCGAGCCACCTGGTGGCGCGCCTGCAACAGGCAGGGCCACCGCCCCCGCTCGTCAACCACGATGGCGTGGAGATCAACGCCGACGTGGATGAGGACGTTGATGCCGATGTCGGCGCCGACGATGCCAACTACGACGACCTGCCGTGGGAGCACCTCGTGCTCGATCCATTTGATTACGGCCATGAAGACGGGCCATTCTGATCGCAGCATTCACTTCGGAATTCGATCTGGAGCGCGCCAATGCCCCTCACCGCCGCACCGTGTCCATCCTGGCTCCAGACGTTTTCGCGTGGGGCGGAACGCGCCGATATTGCGCACTTCTTTTCGTCGCCGATCGTGTTCTGTCCAGACATCGACAGCGACGGTCATCCCGTCGACGCCCTGAGTCCTCGTGATGGAATGAACGGAATTCGACTGGGACAACGCCGCGGTCTGCTGGAAGCATTGAATCCGGCCGCCAGTGTCGTCAGCCC
>CAJBHN010001137.1 GCA_903952805.1 uncultured Myxococcales bacterium
CGACGACGACGACGACAGCGACGACGACGGCGGCGACGACCAACACCGGCAGCGCCCGGGTGGTGGCGGTGACGGGGGCCTTTGGCGCCCTGGGTCGTCGCCTGTTGGCGCGGCTGGAGGAAGACCCCACCATCGACCGCATCGTGGCCATCGATGTCCGCTCGGGCCTGTCGCTGTTGGAAGACGACGACGACGACGACCACGCCGCCGTGCTCTTGAAGCATCCCAAGCTGTCGGCCCACACCGTCGACCTCACCACGCCTGGCACCGATCGCGAACTTGCCGACCTTCTGCGTGCTGAAGGGGCGGGGTCGCTGTTTCATCTGGCGATGTTGTCGACGCCAACCCACCACCAGGAAATGGCCCACGAGCTGGAAACCGTCGGTACCCACTACGTGCTGAACGCGACGGCGTCGGCGGGCATCCGACGGCTGGTCATGTTGTCGTCGACGATGTGTTACGGCGCCCGCCCCGACAATCCGGCCTTTCTGACCGAAGACCATCCGCTGCGACCGCCCCCATCACGGGCCTTGAAGGACAAAGCCGACGCCGACAAAGACGCCAGCCGCTTCGCCGCTGAGCATCCAGACATCGCCGTGTGCGTGGCGCGACTGGGGGCCATGATCCCCACTGCGCGCGACCACTTCTGGACCCGCACCCTGTCCCGACGCGTCGTGCCAGCGGTGCTCGGCTACGACCCGCTCATGCAGTTCATGCACCCCGACGACGGCGTCGCCGGCCTGCTGGCCTTGTGGCGAGCCGAGGCCCGCGGCCCCGTCAACGTGGTGGGTCGGGGCTATCTGCCCCTGTCGCATATCCTGACGCGCCTGGAGCGAGCCCCATTGTATTTGCCCGCCGGCCTCGGGCAGTCGCTGGTCTCGGCGCTGTGGCAGGCCCAGCTCATCGACATGCCACCACACTTTTTCGGCTACCTGCGCTGGCCGTGGCTCGCCGACGACCGACGCCTCAAGAGCCTGACCGGCTTCAGCGCCCGGCACGACATCGCCACGGTGCTGACGATTCTCGCCACCGAGCGCAAACACATCCCCACGCGCATCGACGAGGCCAGCCCATGAGCGACGCCACCTCCTCCGCCACCAACCACGCCGTCGACGCTGCCGCCCCCATGCCCCACGTCGGTCACGACGACGACGGCTTCGACGCCTACGGCAAGGACCCCGCCGTCATTCGCACGCTGCGGCCCGCGCTCGACGCGCTGCTGGATCGCTGGTTTCGCCTGAGCATCGAGGGACAGAGCCAGGTGCCGACGCATGGTCGGGTCATCTTTGTCGCCAACCACGGCGGCGCCCTGCCCTGGGATACGTTGGTGCTGCTGGGGGCCTTGTTGCGGGCCACGGGGCGCGAGGTGCGTCCGCTGGTCGAGGACCCCGTCATCACCGCGCCCTTTCTGGGCACGCTGATGAGCCGCCTGGGAGGCGTGCGGGCCAGCCAGGAAAACGCCGAACGCCTGTTGTCGCGTGACGAGGCGGTGCTGGTCTTTCCCGAGGGCATGCAAGGCATGGGCAAGACCTGGGGACGACGACACCAACTGCAGCGCTTTGGCCGCGGCGGCTTCGTGCGGCTGGCGGTGCGGACCCAGACGGTGCTGGTGCCAGTGGCCGTCGTCGGTGGTGAGGAGACATCGCCTTTGCTGGGCAAGGTCGAGGCCTTCAAGGCCTTGTTGCCCGACATGGCACCATGGTTGCCCATCACGCCGTTGTTTCCGCTGCTGGGCCCACTGGGTCTGCTTCCCCTGCCTGCCCGCTGGCGCCTGCGCATCGGCGAGCCCATCAACCCCGCCGACCACGTCAGCGAGGAGGGCGACGCCACCGCGGTCAACGCGTTGGCGGGACGCATCCGGGATCGGATTCAAAAGGACGTCGGCGAACTGGTCGAGGCCCGCGGTGGCGCCTGGTTTTGATGCACCACACGCCGGCACGGGTCGACGCATACGCACCGGCGGACCAAGGCGGCGCCGCCGCACGAGACCGGGTCGCTCAGTCCCCCGCGGGACCCAGGGAGCCGCAGAATACGAGGACGTCGTCGACGGCGCTGCTGCCAGCGACGAGCGTGGTGCCGGGCGCGGCGGTGGCGATGGTGACCTCGAGGGCCAGGGTGCCCATGCGTCGCGCGTCGATGTGATGGGCGGTGTCTGCGTGGAGGCGCTGGACGTGCTGCCACAGCAGGCCCTCCTGCATCGACGTCAGCCGACCGCTCCGGGCCTCGCCGCCGCTGAAGGTGCCGCTGGAGCTGCGCTCGGGACTCATGGGCTCGTAGGCGAAGGCCGCCGGTAACGCCCCGCTGTCGCGCCACAAGCGCCACACGTTGCCGCTGCCGTCAAAGACCCGCACCGTCCACGGCGGGGAGGGGACCGGGGCGGGGGCGAGCGATGGCGTCGGCGCTTGGGGCACTGGGTCTCGCGGTGCTGGAGGGGAGGGTGACGTGGATGGAGACGTGGCAGCCAGGCCGGCCGACAACGGAGCCGAGGTCGGGGCCGGTGGCGACGGACAGGCGGCTGCCTGCGCGAAGCCCACCGCGAGCGTCACAGGCATGGCCCCGGCGAGGAAGCGATCCATCACGCCGCGCTGCGTCGTCGACATCGTCATGGCAGCAGTGTGCCAGAGGTCCGGCCGTGCCGACAGCGCCGACGACATCACGTGGCTCCCGGCGGGTGGTAGTGGCTGACGACGGCGGCGGGGCTTGCTAACGACGCGGCATGGTCGACTCATCGTCAAAGCCCGATCTCGCCACGTGGCAGAAACTCGCCGACAAAGAGACCGGGGGCCAGACCGCTGCGCTCACCCGCACCCTCGACGGCGACCTGACGCTCAAGCCGGTCTACACCGTCGACGATCTGCCCGAAGGCACCTTCGGCCACACACCGGGCGTGGCGCCGTTTCTGCGCGGGCCCCACGCCACCATGTATGCCCAACGCCCCTGGACCATCCGCCAGTACGCGGGGTTTTCAACGGCGCGGGACAGCAACGCGTTTTATCGCAAGAACCTCGCTGGCGGGCAGAAGGGCTTGAGCGTCGCCTTCGACCTCGCCACCCACCGCGGCTACGACAGCGACCACCCCCGGGTGCGCGGCGACGTCGGCAAAGCCGGCGTGGCCATCGACTCCATCCTCGACATGGCCATCTTGTTCGACGGCATTCCGCTCGACCAGATGAGCGTGTCGATGACGATGAACGGCGCGGTGCTGCCAGTGCTGGCGGCCTTCGTCGTCGCCGCCGAAGAGCAGGGCGTCAGCCAGGACCAGCTGTCGGGGACCATCCAGAACGACATCCTCAAAGAGTTCATGGTCCGCAACACGTATATCTACCCACCCGGGCCGAGCATGCGTATCGTTGCTGACATCATCGAGTATACCGCAAAGTATATGCCTCGGTGGAATTCGATCTCCATCTCTGGCTACCACATGCAAGAGGCCGGGGCCGACCCCGTGCACGAGTTGGCCTTCACGCTGGCCGACGGCAAGGCCTACGTCGAAGCCGCCTTGGAGCGGGGCTTGGACGTCGACGACTTCGCCGGCCGTCTGAGCTTCTTCTTTGGCATCGGCATGAACTTCTACACCGAGATTGCCAAGCTGCGGGCGGCGCGCGTGCTGTGGGCAGAGATCATGCAGACGGCGGGGGCGAAGAAGGCAAAGTCGCAGATGTTGCGGACCCACTGTCAAACCAGTGGCTGGTCTTTGTCAGCCCAAGATCCATACAATAATATCATCCGCACGACCGTCGAGGCCATGGCCGCCGTCTTTGGCGGCACGCAGTCGCTGCACACCAACAGCTTCGATGAAGCCCTCGCGCTGCCGACGCCGTTTTCGGCCCGCCTGGCTCGCAACACCCAGCTCATCCTGGCCGAGGAGACCGGCATTCCCCACGTGGTGGACCCCTGGGCGGGCAGCTTCATGATGGAGCGGCTGACGCAGGACCTCATCGACCGGGCTCGCGCGGTCATCAAGGACGTCGACAACAGCGGCGGCATGGCCAAGGCCATCGAACAAGGCATCCCCAAGCGCAAAATCGAAGAGGCCGCCGCCCGTCGTCAGGCGCGCATCGACTCCGGTCGCGAGGTCATCGTCGGCGTCAACCGCTACGTCTCGACCACCGTCGAGGACAACGTCGAACTGCTCGACGTCGACAATGTCGCCGTCTACCGCGAGCAGACCGAGCGCCTGGCCCAGCTCAAACAGGCCCGTGACGACGGCAAGGCCCGGGCTGCCCTCGGCGCCCTCGAAGCCGGCGCGCGCGACGGGAGCAACCTGTTGGCGCTGAGCATCGACGCCATGCGGGCCCGCTGCACCGTCGGCGAGGTCAGCTCCGCCCTCGAGGCTGTCTTTGGCCGCCATCAGGCCGACGCCTCCGTCGTCACCGGCGTCTACGCCCCGCCCCCCGGATCGGCCGGCGCCACCGACGACGAAGCCATCGCCGACATCCGCCGCAGGGTTGATGCGTTTCTGCAGCGCGAAGGCCGCCGCCCGCGCATGCTGGTGGTCAAGCTTGGGCAAGATGGCCACGACCGCGGCGCCAAGGTCGTCGCCAGCGCCTTCGCCGACCTCGGCTTCGACGTCGACGTGGGCCCGCTGTTTCAGACCCCCGAGGAGGGGGCGCGTTTGGCCATCGACAGCGATGTCCACGTCGTCGGCGTCAGTTCGCTGGCCGCGGGCCACAAGACGCTGGTGCCGCAGCTGGTGCAGGCCCTGAAGGACCAGGGTGCCGGCGACATCGTCGTCATCGCCGGTGGCGTCATCCCTCCCAAGGATCAGGCCTGGCTCAAGGAACACGGCGTCGCCTGCGTCTTTGGCCCCGGCACGCCCATCCCCCGGGCCGCCAGCGAAGTCCTCGCGGCCATCACCAAGAAGCCGGCCTGAGCGATGACGGCCAGCGCGCCCCCGCCAGCCGTCGACGACGACGTGATGGACCTGGTGCTCCGTCTGCGGGCTGGTGAACGTCGGGCCCTGGCCCGGGCCATCACGCTGGTGGAGAGCCAGCGCGACACCGACCAACTCCGCGCGATGGCGTTATTGGAGCAGCTCTTGCCCCACACGGGCAAGGCGCTGCGACTGGGCATCTCGGGCACCCCCGGCGTCGGCAAGAGCACGTTCATCGAGGCCGTCGGCTGGCGTCTGCTGGAGCAGGGCCACCGGGTGGCGGTGTTGGCGGTGGATCCGTCGTCGCCGACGACGGGCGGCAGCATCCTGGGCGACAAGACCCGCATGGAACGGCTGGCCCATGACGACCGGGCCTTCGTGCGCCCCACGCCGTCGGGTGGCGCCCTCGGCGGCATCGCCACCCGCACCCGCGAGGCCATGCTCGTGTGCGAAGCCGCCGGCTACGACGTCGTCATCATCGAGACGGTCGGCGTCGGTCAGAGCGAGCATGCCGTCAGCGCCATCACCGACACCTTCGTGTTGTTGGTGGCCCCCGGCGGCGGCGACGACCTGCAGGGCCAGAAGCGAGGCGTGTTGGAATTGGTCGACATCGTCGTCGTCAACAAGGCCGACGGCCCCCGCGAAGCCGAAGCCGCCGATACAGCAGGCCACTACCGGATCGCGGGCCACCTGCTGCACCACCACAAGAGTTGGCACCCACCGGTGCTGTTGGCGTCGGCGGCCACCGGCAAGGGCCTCGACGTGCTCTGGCAAACGGTCCTTGACCACACGGCGCACCTGGCTCCCATGCTCGACGAGCGGCGGGGCCAGCAGGCCGAGCGATGGCTGTGGACCAGCGTCGAGCACGAACTCGTGCGCCGTCTGCATGCAGCCCCTGACGTCAACGCCCGGCTGCCCGGCCTGCTGGCCGACGTACGGCGGGGCAAGACCTCGCCGGGGCGCGCCGCGCTGTCGCTGGTTGAGCACTTCCTGGACCAGACCCGCACCTGAAGCAGGCACTGGTTAGCGCGCGATGACGACCACGCGGCCGGCGCCGACGCGCAACGTGTCGTCGACGCGCGGCTGCTTGCCCTGACCAGGGTCTGGGCCTATCGTGGCGACTCTTGGACCATGTGGGGTCGGGCGACGGCGCCTTTCTTGCCACCGAGCTGTTTGGCCCAATGAACCAGCTTGGCCCCGTCCCCGCGACCACGCCGATGCGCCTCCCTGGGGTCGTCATGGGCTGTGTCGACGGCACTGCGCCCACCGGAGCGGCTCATGAACTCGCCCAGCCTTGCTGCCAGCACGCCAGTGCCCAACGACGACGACCTCCTTCCCGACGACGACGACCAGGCAGCGACCGCGGTACCCACGCGGCGCGAATCCCGACGGCCGCCGTGGAAGGTCCTGATCGTCGACGACGACCACGATATGCGTGCCGTCAGTGTGCTCGCCTTGCACGGGCTGACTGTCGATGATGTGGCGGTGGACATCATCGGCATCGAGAGCGCCGAAGCCGGCCGACGCTACCTGCGGAGCCACAGCGATGTGGCGGTCGCCATCGTCGACGTCGTGATGGAGTCTGAGACCGCCGGGCTCGATTTGATCCACTGGGTGCGTGGGGAACTGGGAGACCACGCCATTCGCCTCGTGGTCCGCACGGGCCAGCCGGGCAACGCCCCCGAATCGCAGGTCATCCGCCACTGCGACATCCACGACTATCTCGGCAAATCAGACACGACGGCTCGCAGGCTCGCGTCCTGCGTCACGGGCGCCATTCGCGCCTGGCGCGATGTGCAGACCATCCAGCGGCAGCGTCAGGGGGTGCAGAAGGTGCTGGGCGCCATCAACGCCCTGTTTCACGTCGCCGAGCTCGACACGCTGCTGCAGACGATCGTCACTGAGGTCGTGGCGTTGCTGGGACCCGCTGCGCGGGGGGCGTTGCTGGTTGGGCCCGAGGCCCTGTCGCGAGACGCGGAGGGTCCGTGGCGCGTGGTGGCGGCGACAGGCGAGTGTGCGTCGCTGACCGGGCAGATGGCGACGTCGTTGCGCTCGGACAACGGCGTTGCCCTCAACCTCGATACGCTCCCGCCCGGGGTGGCGGTTCGGCGCGGGGATGCATTGCTGTACGCCTTCGCCGTCGACGATGGGTTTCAACCGGTCCTGGTATGCCTTGTCGACGACGTCGAACCGTGGGCGCAAGACCTGACCGAGCTGTACACCCACGCCGTGACGCTGGCCCTGCGCAACCGCCTGCTGTGGGAAAAAACCGTCGGCGACATCTCGCGCGTGCTGGCCGAGCGGGAAGTGCTGCTGCAGGAAATCCATCACCGGGTGAAGAACAACCTGCAGATTGTGTCCAGCCTGCTGTCGATGCAGGCGGGCAAGGCCATCTCCAGCGAAGCGCGAGCCGTCATCATCGACAGCGAGCTGCGCGTCCGTTCGATCTCCCTCGTGCACCAACTCCTCTACGGCAGCCACGATTACCTGCACGTCAATCTGGGCCTGGCGGCCCGCAATCTCACCGACATCATCACCGCCAGCCTGGGGAGCAACGCCGTCGTCATGCTGGAGACCCAGTCGGCCGAGGTCGCCGTCGATCAAGCCATTCCCTGCTGCCTGATTCTCAACGAGCTCATCACCAACTCCATCAAGCATGGCCGCTCCGCCGACGGCAGCTGCACCATCCACGTCAAAACCCGTCAGACGGGCTCGAAGATCGAGTTCAGCGTCGCCGACGAAGGCCCGGGCTTGCCTGAACATTTCCGGGCCGTCCGTGGCTCGTCACTCGGCATCCGCATCATTGAATCGCTGGTGCACCAATTGCGGGGGACGTTCACGGTCGAGCCGGGTCCCGGTGCCCGCTTGTGCGTCTCGTTCACCGTGGAGGACAAGGCTTCACTGCCCCTTCCCAAACGACCTGAATCCTGATGGCCGACCAGCGAGACGACACCGCCATCGCCGTCACTCGACCGTCCTGGTGGGCCAGGCTGGCGACGCACGTCGACACCATCGGCGCGACCGCGGACGAAAGCGAGTCAAGGCGCATCGCTCGCCGAACCCTGGTGCTGGGCGGGCTGCTCATGAGCGGCGGGGGCCTGCTGTGGGGGCCGATTGCGCTGCTGTTCGGCCGCACCACCGCAGCGACGATTCCCTTCGGCTACGTCGTCCTGACGGCCATCAATCTGGCGCTCTTTGCCCGGACCCGGAGTTTCACGACCGTTCGCTTCATCCAGGTGCTCATCAGCCTGGTGTTGCCCTTCGGCTTTCAATGGGCCCTCGGCGGCTTCATCGCGAGCGGTGCCGTCATGCTGTGGGCGATGGTCTCCATCGTCGGCGCCCTGACCTTCTCCGAAGGGCGCGAGGCTTTGCTGTGGCTCTTGCTGTACTGCGTGCTGACCGTGTTCAGCGGGCTCATTGATCCGTATTTGAGCGACCACGTCGCGTTTGATGCCACCGAGTCCATCCGCATCGCCTTGCTGGTCTTGAACCTCGTCGTCGTCAGCGCGGTCGTCTTCGGCCTCGCCATCTTTCTCAATACGAGCAGAGCAAAGGCCGTGCTCTCGCTGGAGCAGGCCAACACCAGCAAGAAGGCGCTCAACCTCTCGCTCAGTCGCGAGATCGAAGCGCGCGGCGCCCAGCTCGATGAGCTGCAGCAGGTGCAAAGCGCGCTGCACCTGCGCACCGAAGAGCTCACAGCGTCACTTGAATGGCTGCGCACAGCCCAGGACGAATTGGTCCGGCGGGAAAAGCTCGCCGCACTCGGCCAACTGGTCGCCGGCGTCGCCCACGAGGTCAACACGCCGCTGGGCGTGGTCTATACGGCCATCACCCTCAGCCGCGAGCGCATCGAGCAGCTGGAGATCGATGTGTCGGCGGGCGCCGTCTCCCGACGACAGGTGCTCGAGGCCGCGAAGGCCAGCCGTGAAGCCCTGGCCATTGCCTCGGCCAATGCCGAGCGCGCGGCCAAGCTCATCTCGGACTTCAAGCGCGTCGCGGTCGATCAAACGAGCGAAGCGGTGCAGACCATCGAGCTGAAGTCCTACCTCGACGCGGTCGTGCAGAGTCTGTCGCCGATGCTGTCCAAGGCGGGCGTGCGCGTGCAATGTGAGGGAGAATCGGTGGAGATGGTGACCCGCCCCGGCATCATTGCCCAGGTCATCACCAACCTGCTGCAAAA
>CAJBHN010001138.1 GCA_903952805.1 uncultured Myxococcales bacterium
CAACACCGACATCAACACCGACATCAACACCGACATCAACACCGACATCAACACCGACATCAACACCGACATCAACACCGACATCAACACCGACATCAACACCGACATCAACACCGACATCAACACCGACATCAACGTCAACGCCGACGTCAGCCTCGGGCCAGCCGCAATCCCGCGTTTTGAAATGACGTCGCGGGCGACCAGAAATTCCGGTAGCTCGGCCGGCTGTGGCCCCGGGGCGTGTACGACGACGACCCCCGCAGCACCTGCTGCCCCACCATGAACTTGCCGTTGTATTCGCCCACCACGCCGGCGGCGGGTCGAAAGCCCGGATACCCCTGGTAACTGGATTGGGTCCACTGCCAGCAGACGCCGAAGAAGTCGTGGCCGGCGCCGGCGCGCGGCACCACAGTGGAGACGGCATCGCGGCCGACGTCGTCGACCACCAGGTCGAAGCCCACGTCGACGTCGCCGACCCCACCCTCGACGGCGGCGGCCACCACCACCTCCCACTCGGCCTCCGTCGGCAGCCGGGCCTCGAGGAAGCGGGCAAGGGCATCGGCCTCGTAATACGACAGGTGGGTCACGGGCTCGTCGTCATGCAGCACGCGCTCGCCGGCCACCGTGAAGGCCAGCAGGGCGCCGTCATCGGCTCGACGACGGACATACAGCGGCGCCTGTCGACCCGACTGCCGGACCTCGTCGAAGCCCGCCGCCAACCACAGGCCCGGCTGGCGATAGCCACCGCTGTCGATGAAGGCCCGCAAGGCCCCGACGGTGACGAGGCGGGAACCGAGTTCAAACGGGCGCAGGAAGACCTGATGGGCGGGGCCTTCGTTGTCGAATTCGAGGTCGTCGTTGTCGAGGTCGCGACCGATGCGACACAACCCGCCACCATGTTCCAACCATGCTGACGACGACGACGACGACGACGACGACGACGACGACGACGATGACGACGACGGCTGCAGTGCCGGCCTCAGGGGATTGTGGGACAGCAGGTGCAGAGCGTCGGTGATGATGAGTTCTTGATGCTGCTCCTCATGGGCCAGGCCCAGGCCCACGACGGGGGCGAGGGCGGCGAGAGCGGCGTCATCGGCCCCGTCGAGCAGCAGGCCGACAGCCTCGTCGACATGGGCCCGCCAACGAGCGACGGTCTCGTGATCCGGGCGGGTCAACAAGCCACGCCAGGGGCGAGGGACGCGGGCGCCGACGCCGTCGTAATAGGAGTTGAACAAGAAGCTGTAGTCATCACGCCAGGGCGCGATACCGCGGGGCCCCAACAGGAATTGCTCGAAAAACCAGGTGGTGTGGGCCCGATGCCATTTGGTGGGGCTGGCGTCGGGCATCGACTGCACCTGCTGGTCCTCAGGCGACAACAACGACGACAAGGCCTCAGTCCGCCGACGCACGCGACGATACGCGTCCACCAGCGACAGCGACCGCCTTGAGAGCGACAGGTCCATGATCGGGGCGGCAGCGAGGTTCATGGACACACTGTAGGCAACGACGCGAGGACCCACCAAGGCCCCCGGAGTTCGACGCGACGACACCGCGGACCCAAAGCCCCCTCGACGACGTCCGACGAAGCTGCGAACGCGTGCTGCATCATGCTTGCCTGGCTCCAGAACCTTCCGCGGCCAGCGCCGAAAAACATCACCATCCGCGTCAAAAAGACCGCCGAGCGCCACCTGCGACATGGTCACCCCTGGCTCTTTGACCAGGCCATCGCCAACCAGAGCGACGGCGGCGCCGCCGGCGACCTCGTCGTCGCCTTCGACGAGAAGCGCGGCTTTCTGGCCCTCGGCCTGTACGACCCCCACTCCCCCATCCGCGTCAAGGTGCTGCACAGCAAAAAGCCCATCGCCATCGACGACGCCTTCTTCGCCGGCCGCATCCACGCCGCCATCGCCCGCCGCGAAGCGCTGTCAGGCACCGACACCGACGGCTACCGCGTCGTCCACGGCGAAAACGACGGCCTGCCCGGCCTCGTCGTGGACCGCTACCACGACACCCTCGTCATCAAGCTCTACAGCGCCTGCTGGGTGCCGCGCTTGCATCAGGTGGTGCCGGCGCTGGTGGAGGCGTTGGCGCCGACGCGCATCGTGC
The DNA here is from genome assembly GCA_903952805.1 of uncultured Myxococcales bacterium. GTDB lineage: Bacteria > Myxococcota > UBA727 > UBA727 > VGSZ01 > VGSZ01. The sequence continues at coordinate 2,110 of CAJBHN010001138.1, forward strand.
TGCGCTTGTCCCGCGGCGTCGCCAAGCACCCGGCCGACCTCGCGGGGCTGAGTGACGGTGTCGTCGTCGCCGGCCCGCCCCTCGATGGTCCAATCTTGTTTCACGAGCGGGGCCTGGTGTTTGAGGCCGACCCCATCGCGGGCCAAAAGACCGGCTTCTTTCTCGACCAGCGAGACAACCGCGCCATCGTGGAGTCGCTGTCGGCGGGCAAGCGCGTGCTCAACGTGTTTTCGTACTCCGGCGGCTTCTCCGTCGCTGCTGCCCGCGGCGGCGCCCGCCACGTCGTCAGCGTCGACCTCAGCCGCCCGGCCCTCGACGCCGCCCGCCGCACCTTCGACCACAACCGCCACCATGCCGCCGTCGCAGCCTGCGACCACCTCGTCATGCCCGGCGACGCCTTCGACGTGCTGAAAGACCTCGCCCGCCGCGAGCCCTTCGACATCGTCGTCATCGATCCGCCATCGTTCGCCAAGAGCGCCACCGAGGTCGACGGCGCCCTCGCCGCCTATGCTCGTTTGACGGCGCTGGGCACCGACGTCACCGCCGACGATGGCCTGCTGGTGTTGGCCTCGTGCAGCAGCCGCGTCGACGCGGCGATGTTTCGCAGCAACGCGATGCAGGCAGCCCTCCAGCACGGCCGGCCCCTCACCGTCGTCGACGAGACCGCCCACGCCGTCGACCATCCGATCGGCTTCGCCGAGGGCGCCTACCTCAAATGCCTCTACTGCCGTCCGGCCCCCCGCCGCTGACAGGAGCAACCGATGACCACGCCGTCCACGCCGTCCACGCCGTCCATTGTCGTGCACCACCTGGAGCACTCACGCTCGCACCGCATCCTGTGGCTGCTCGAGGAACTTGAGCTTCCCTATCAGCTCAAGGTCTATCAGCGAGACAAGGCGGGGCGGGCGCCGACGACGCTGCGGACCGTGCATCCCCTCGGGCGGGCGCCGGTGCTCGAGCTCGACGGCCAGGTGATCGCCGAAAGCGGCGCCATCATCGAAACCGTCGTCGAGCGCTTTGGGTCCAACAGCGGTCTGCGCCCCGAGCAGCCGTCGCCGGCCTTCGTGCACTGGCGCTACTTCATGCACTACGCCGAGGGCTCGCTGATGCCGCCGCTGTTGGTGGGGCTCATCACGGGACGACTGCGCACAACGCCGCTGCCGTTTTTCGTCAAGCCCATCGTCAAAGGCGTCGCCGACCAGATCGACGCCGCCTACACCCGCGGCGAGATCGACAACCACGCGGCGTTCCTGGAAGGGCATCTCGCCTCGCGAGCGTACTTCTGCGGCGACGCCTTCACCGCTGCCGACATCCAGATGGTCTACGGCGTCGAAGCCCTGGTGAAGAGCGGCGGCATCCCCGTTCCCCGCTGTGCGGCCTGGCTCAAACGGGTCAATGAGCGACCCGCGGCGGTGCGCGCCCTGGCCAAGGGCGGACCGATGATGCCGCCGTCGTCGACGTGACCGTGCCTGACCGTACCTGAGCAGCGGGCCGTCGTGGAGGCATGACGCGGCCGGGTGAATGGCGGCGTCAGGGTCAAGCCCGACGACCAACAGCGAAGGCCGACAGCGATGGGAAACACCGGGCGTAGCACCGGTGTGTGAAGATTGACGCTTTGGCCGGCCATCCCCCGGGATTCGACCGCGGAACGGTCGAATTCTCCAGATAATTCAAGTCTTTGGGGCATCATCCCCCGACTCGAAGCGGGGACTATTTCTTGCCTGGAACAGCCTTGGGGGCCTGCTTGGCGTCGTGGGCCGATTTGTCGTTTTTCTTCTGGGCCGTGTCTTGTTTCTTGTTTTTGTCTTTGGACTTGGGGGATTTGTCGCCCATGGGGACCGCCTGCGTTGCTGACGTCGGGTCACGACCGCCTCCCCATCACACCCCCGCCGACGGCGGGATGCCAGAGAACCGGACTGCCCGACACCACCCTACTCCTGCTGCAGGCGGCTGGCGAAGAAGGCCAGATTTCGGGCGCTGACCTCGGGAGCAAACAGGGTCCCCACCACGACCTGAAAGCCCCGCTCCTGGAGAAACAGGGCCCGATCCAGCAGCACAAAGACCTCCAGCAGTCGGCCCAGCAGCTGGCGCGGCAGCGCGCAGCGACGGCGATACCCGTGCAGCGTGCTGGCCCACCGCGCGGCCTGATCAACACGGGCAGCATCGGGCACCACCAGGCCGCGCACCGCAAACGCCCGTTGCACCAACGTCGCCAACGGCTGGTGGGACGCGCGGCGGTTCAGACCCGCGATCTCGGCGCCGGCGCCCACGACCTCGACGCCCGCTTGCTCCAGCAACCAGCGCAGCGCCAGCCGACGCTCCCGCCCCGCCAGATTGTCCTGCCGTGACGCCTCGACGCCGATGTCCCCCGGCGCCAGATTGCTCAGGCCCAACAACGCTTTGGGCACCGTGCACTGCGTCGTCAGCTCCCCCGGCAGCGCGCTCAAGGGCTGACGCACGGCGCCGCGACGCTTCTGCAGGCAACAGCCCACCAGCCCGACCGCCACCACGCCGCCACCCCCCGCGCGCTGCACCATCACGTCGCCCAGCTCACCGCACGCATGCAACCCCACCACGCAGTCGCCGTCGACGAAGACGTGGTCGTCGGCCAACACATTGGTGGTCTCGTAGCTGGGGCCCACCGACAGAGCGCGGGCCAGGCGCTGGGCTTCGTCGACGAGGCGGGGATTGTATTCGAGCCCCACCACCGGCGCCTGCACCAGGGCCGCCAGCTCGCGGGTCAGATGACCATGCCCCGAACCCACATCAACAATGCGCCGGGCAAAGGCCAGCACCGGCTGCAACCCGGCCGCGAAGGCCTCGACCTGGGCCTGCTTGCGAGGCCGCTGATGACGTCGTGGCGAGGTCGGCGGTCCCGGCGGCGGGGCCAGCGACGGCACGTCACACAGCACGCGAAGTTCCTCAACCAGCGCGAGCAGCGACGCAGGCATCGTCGTCGGCCACGACGCCGCCAACCCTCCCGCCTCGAGGGCCTCAAGCGCATCGTCAGAAAGGCCCACCAACGCTGGCAACCAGCCGCGGCGTTCCAGGACCAACGCGCCTTCGTCGCCGTCAGCCCGGTCGGGCAGCGCGTCCAGCATGTCCCGATGCCCGGCCAGCACCCGGGCTGCCGACTCGAAGCGAGCCCGCAACGACGACGACGACGACGAAGAAGAAGAAGAAGAAGAAGACGACATGGCTACTTCAAGCGACAGCGCTGGGCGCAGTCGCTGGCGGACGCTTTGACCTGATCCCGCTCAACGGCGCTCAAGCCACGCTGGCGGCTCCACTCCAAGATGCCCCGGGCACAGGGCACCTTGTCGACGCAGCGCTGCAGCGAGCTCAGGTTGCCTCGGGTGGCGACGTCGAATCCCGGGCCAGCGGCAGGCGGAGGCAACGGCCGCGGCGGACGGGGCGGGGTGGTCCGCGGGCGCAGCGCCGCCCTGGTATCAACGTCGACAGCGGCGCCAGCGTCAGCGCCAGCGTCGGCGCCAGCGTCGGCGCCAGCGTCGGCGCCAGCGTCGGCGCCAGCGTCGGTGTCGCTGGCGGCGACCGCGATGGCGGCGCCGGCGTCGACGGCA
>CAJBHN010001139.1 GCA_903952805.1 uncultured Myxococcales bacterium
AGGTCGTCGTTGACGGTGAAGGTGTGGGAGCCCCACGCGTAGCGCTGTGTTCGCATGGCGGAGGGTCACGAGCCAGGGCGCCGCCGTCAAGCATCGCCAGCTCATCGGCCCGCACGTCGTAGAGGAAGAAGACGGCCACTGTTGCGACCGGGCCCAGCAGAGGAGCCGGCCCACCCGCATGGCGAGCCGCACTGAACCCCTGACTGGCGTGTTCGACCACACCGACAAGGAGCCTCGCGAGGCGCTCTACTCTTGCCAGGCGTTGTGGCCGAGGCTGGCGCCGATGGCGGTACCGGCGGTGCCGCCGACGAGGCCACCAACGAGGCCGCCACCGCCGGCGCCCAAGATCAGAGCCGAGACCAACGCGACGCCGCCAAAGAAGGGATCGGTGCCCAAGCCGTTGGACAGCGCGACGCCGAGCAGGCCGGCGCCACCGACGAGCGCGCCGGTCGTTACGCCAGCGACGAGGCCGCCGTAGTGCCCGACGAGGGCGCCCGTCGAGACCGCGCCGAACTCGCCAAGGGAATCGGACATCAGGTACGCCGTCGCGAGCACGGTCGCTGGCACCCCGATGACGGGCAACGCGAGAAACAGCACGCCGCCGAATGGCACAACGGCGGCGGCGACGACGCCCACAGCGACGAGGCCGACATAGGAGATGGCGTTTGCGGCGACGAGGCTGATGACGATGGCGGCGGTGTCGTCCTTGTACTGGATCGAGCCGGGCGCTGGCGTGTCAGGCGTCGCTGACGACGGCGTGACAGCCGGGCGCGCAGGCACCTCGGCGATGGCGGCTGACGGTGGCGACGTCGCTGTGGAGGCGGCGGCCTCGATGGGGGCCGGCGGCGGCGGCGGCACCACGGCGTCGGTGGGGGTCTGGGCGATGGCGAAGGCGAGCAACATCCACATGGAAACTCCGGCAACGTCGTCAGCGACGACACCCTGATGAAACGACGACCGCGCGGAACCATCCCGCGGGCAACGACCACGCGCTATAGACCCTGCGGGCAGGAATAACAGGGCGCCTTTTGGGACCGGGCCAAGCAGAGCGGCCGGCCCACCCGCATGAGGCGCACTGAACCCCTGACTGGTGGGGGACCCTGGCCGAATATCTCCCGCTTCGGACTCGCCACTGCCGTCGACGCACGCGTCGTCCGTCGGAACGAAACATTGCGCAAGCTCGCTCCGTTCGCGTGCGCATTGTGCGACGGCGGAGATGTGGTTCATTCAAGCAGGCGCTTGCCCGAAAACGGCACCAACACATCATGACCACACGCGCCGCAATGGACCCGCGCGAAACCCCGGGCGAGGACGCCGCAGCCGACGAAAGTGTCGAGCTCGCGCTCCCCGAGCTTCGGCATCGCCTGTCCTCGACGTGTAACGGCGGCTGACAACGCCGCGCGATGATGCCGGACCATTGCTGACAGCTGACAGTCGGTGGTGCCCGTGCCACATCCGTGGTCATGAGCACCGCCGAACTCGCTCTCGCCGAACTGCAGGCCCCTTTCGCCGACAGCGCCGTCGTCCACCTCAACAACGCCAGCGTCTCACCGCTGTCGAGTCGGGCCGAGCGAGCCATCGTCGACGTCGCGGGCGTCAGGCGCGATGGCTGCGGATGCGGATGCCACGACCTCTTTGTCGCCGTCTCTGACATCGCCCAGCTGGGCTGCTTTTGAATCCGCGCTTCTTCGTCGACCTCATGGAACCCGGCGGCGCCGTCCGCGCCTTCCCCGTCGACGCTGACGAGGTGACGATCGGGCGGCTCATCGACAGCGAGGCGAGGGCGCGGCTGGGCGACTTTAGGCGTGTCGACATCAACCTCGACAGCGACAGCCTGTCGCCCGTGCACGTCCGGCTGGTGCATCGCAGCGACGTTTTTGTTGCCGTCGACCTGCGCAGCGACAACGGCGTGGCCATCTTTGTCTGCGGCGCCTGGCACCGCATCACCTCGCCCCAGATCGTGTGGCCAGGGCAGCCGATCCGCCTGGGTGACCTGCACGTCAAGCTCCGGCGCGCCCATCCCTCGCCCGCCCAGCTCGCCGCGTTTCGCGCCACCGCGCTCACCGCCCGCGTCGACCGCCTCTTTGGCCCAGAGGCCGCCGACACGTGGCCGCTCGCGGCGTGGCACGCAGCCGGCCGCGATACCGTCGCGTTTACGCTCTACGAGCGCGGGCCTTTTCGCTGGGTGCAGCATGGCAGCGTCGCGCTGCTCATCGTCGATGGTGCTTGGCGCTGCTGCCGCGACGTCGCCGCCGTGCGCGCCGCCCTCGACACGGGCGTTCCCGGCGCCGAAGACACCGAGGCGCTCCTGCAGACCGTCGCGACGCTCCTCGGTGGCGACGTCTTCACGCACGTCAGCCCGCCTGCGACCTGTCACGTCGGTCCGTGGCTCGAGCCGCCCCACCAGCTCGGCACGACGCTGCGCTTCGTTGTGCACAACATTGAGCGCGCCGTCGTCGTCGCTGTCGACACCGAGACGCTCGCCTGCGAGCTCAGAGACGGGCCCACCGGCCGCGTTTATCTCGACATTGACGCCTGAACAGTGGTGGCGGATGCGGATAGGAAGACCAGGGCGCCCTTTCAAGGGAAGGCCTCGCA
>CAJBHN010001140.1 GCA_903952805.1 uncultured Myxococcales bacterium
CCGTCATTGAGGCCGTCGCCGTCGGTGTCGGCAAGGCGCGGATTGGTCTCACCGGCGTCTTGCACGCCATTGCGGTTGGCGTCTTCCACGCCGTCATTGAGGCCGTCGCCGTCGGTGTCGGCAAGGCGCGGATTGGTCTCACCGGCGTCTTGCACGCCATTGCGGTTGGCGTCTTCCACGCCGTCAGTGATGCCGTCGCCGTCGGTGTCGGCACGGCGCGGATCCGTCTCGCCGACGTCGAAGACGCCGTTGCGGTTGGCATCTTCCACGCCGTCGGTGATGCCGTCGCCGTCGGTATCGGGAATGCGTGGGTTGGTTTCACCGGCGTCAAAGATGCCGTTGCGGTTGGCATCTTCCACGCCGTCGCCAAGGCCGTCGCCGTCGGTATCGGGGTTGCGTGGGTCGGTCTCGCCGGCGTCGAAGGTGCCGTTGCGATTGGCGTCTTCCACGCCGTCATTGAGGCCATCGCCGTCGGTGTCGGGGTCGTTGGGGTCGGTCTCGCCGATGTCGAAGCTGCCGTCCTGATTGGCGTCTTCGATGCCGTCTTCGATGCCATCGCCGTCGCTGTCGGGATTGAGGGGGTCGGTGGGGTTGGTGCCCTCGACCTCGACGCCGTCTTGCAGGCCGTCGTCGTCGGTGTCGGTGTCGGTGGGATTGGTGCCGTGGACGCAGGCTTCGTTGAGGTCGGTCAAGCCGTCGGCGTCGGTGTCGATGGTGATGTTCACCGACGAAAACGAGATCGGCAGGGGGGCGCTGCGGCGGGCGAAGACAAAGGTGTCCAGGCGGGCGCGGTTGCCCTTGCTGCTGCTGCCGAAGTTGCCCCAGGAGCGGGCGTTGGTGTTGGCGACGGCGGCAGAGGCCGGGTCACCGCTTTGCAGGCCATTGGTCCCCGCCGACGACAGCCCCGGCGCGTTGGTGGGCGCGGGCATGGTGACGTCGCTGCTTTGCACCAGGCTGTCGTTCCAGAACATGGCCATGCTGCTGCGGCTGTTGTCGAGCGGCACCTCGAACATGCGCATGCCCTGAAAGCTGGTCTCGATGTCGGTCCCGACGAAGTGCAGCTCGCCGACCGCGATGAACACGCTGCAGACATAGTCGCCGACGGGGACGTCGCCGCCGCTTTCGTTCTTGCCGTCCCACACCACCTGGTTGTCACCGATGACGGCGTCGCCAGACAACAGCAGGTCACCCGAGTTGGTCAGGTCGAAGGCGCCGTTGCGGTCGAGGTCGCACACGACCTTGAAGGTCGCGCCGGAGGCGGTGTTGTTGAACAGAAAGGTGCCGCCCGTCGCGCCGGTGCTGCCGATCGCGTCACACTGGCCACCCTCGCCGGCCTCGAAGCGCACGTTGGTGATGGTGGGCTGGATCGTGCCACCGACCCGCGCACCCGGGGGAGTGAGGTAGATGGGGAACTCCGGCGTCACCGAGGTGGTCTCGTTGGCATCGTTGCAATCGGCGCTGCTGCAGGGAACCGACCGACCGGCGTCGTCGCCGTTGACGCCGGTGCCATTCATGGCGACGCGAAAGCGGTTGCCCTGCAGGCCGACAAAACGGACCTCGATGGTGGCGTCGGTGTTGGGGGCGCCGCCGGGCACGAGGGGGTAGAA
>CAJBHN010001141.1 GCA_903952805.1 uncultured Myxococcales bacterium
CTTCTTGCCCTTCTTGTCGGTGCCCTCGACGGTGACCGTGTTGCCGACGGTCTTTTCCTTCACCCGTGCCAGGAAGCTTTTGACGACGCCGAGTTCGACGTCGGCCTCCAACAAGCTCAGCCGGACCTCGCGAAGCGCCTCGTCGGTATTCGACTCGGTGAGCTCCGCCTGGCCGGCGAGGAAGTTGCGCGCGTTCCGAAAGCCTTTGCTGACCGTCTCAAGCATGCAGGCTGCATAGCCACGGCGGCGGCGTCTGACGAGGGGCATTGTATGCCTCGCGGAAGCAGGCCCGACGGCCCGTCACCTGACGCCGTCAGCCGTTGTCCAACCACACCACCCGGGCCCCCAGCGGGCGGGCCAAGCGGTCGAGGACGAGGCGGGCGTAGCCGGCCACGACGGGGGAGACCTGGACCTCCAGCACAAAGGGACGCAGGCAGTCCAACTCGGCACAAGCACCTCGCACCGCACCTTCTGCGTGGCGCCGGGGGTTCAGGGCGTGGTCCAAGAAGAGCCGCACCGTGACTCGCAGGACCTCGGTGGCGACACCGTCACCGCTGCGCAGGCGGGCCAGGCTGGCGGCGTCGTGGGGGCCAGCTGCGATGGCGTCAAAGGCCTCTCGCGGAACCGGCAGCCTCATCGGCTGGACGAGATTGAACGCGGATACGACGACCTCCGCCGAGGCAACAAACACGTCCTGGCGCTCGGAGCGGGGGTGCTTGGCCAGGTAGGTGTTCTGAAAGCGGCGGGCGAACGAGACCCGGGCGGCCTCGTCTACGACCCCATGAACGAAGTAGGCGTCGATTTTGTCGGCGAGGCCATTGGCGACAGCGAGAGCTGTTTTGATGGCGTCGTTGCCCTTGTAGAGCGGGGCGCCGACAGAAAACTCGACAGCATCGACCGCAGCGTCTTTGAGCAAGGCCTGCAAAAGTCGGCGGTGGTCATCGAGGTCTCGGTACACGAGGCCAAGCAACGAGGGCACATCGCTCATGATGATGGCCCCGCCAGGTAGCGGTCTGTCGTCGACCGCAACCGGTCGCGCATGGTGCGAAACAGCACCCGATGAATGCGCAGGGCCAGCGCATCATTGGCAGCCATGAGGTTGGAGAAACCCGCTTTCTGCAGACGCAAGGTCCGGCCGGGCTGTACAACCACGACGTCAACGCCGGCAGCAGCGTCGTCGAACAACCCCATGTCGCCCACGGGAGCGCCTGCAGCCAGGCGCGCGACATCGCGACCACCCGCGCCACGCACCGCGACAACGGCTGTCAACAATACCCACAAGGCCGGGCTTGGCTGACCGGCCTCAATCAAGCGAGCGCCCGCCGGCACATCAACGACGTCACACAGGTGGTAGATGGACTTCAAATCCGTCAGCGACACATCGACGAACAAGGGCAACTGCCGCAGGGATTCAAAGCCTTCCATCATCGTCACCCGATGACCGGCACCGCCACCAGGGCCGTCGCCACCGGTGGCCAGGTCGTCGACGTCAACAGCGCCAATTTCTGCCGTCAGCGCACCAGGGGCCCGCGTCAGCCCCAGCCGGGCCTCAAGGCCCATGATCTGGCGTTTCGCGTGCTTCTTTTCGTGGCTGTCGTCGTCAATCGCATGGTAGAGGCTCAAGGCCTTCTCCATCCGGTCGGCGTTCTCCCAGGCCATGGCGGCGTCAAGGAGCCGACCAGCCTTCTCAAAGCACATGGCGGCGCGCACCGCATGGTCAACGCCGCCCTGTTGGCCATGCAGATGAAGGTGCAGCTTGGCGGCATCGACGAGCGACCCCGCTTTCTCAAACATCTCGGCGGCCTTGGCGCTGTCGCCTGTCGTCGCGTACATCTGGGCGGCAGCGGCGAAGTCGTCAGCACGCTCGTAGAGAGCGGCCGCTTTGCCTGGCTCGTCGAGTTGTTCACAACAGTAGCCGGCCCGCTGATAGTCGCGAGCCTGAAACAGCAGGTTGGCCACGAGGCGAAACAGCTCGACATTTCCCTGAGTGCGGCCGATGAGCTGAAACGCGACGTCCTCACGGATTTGCGCATAGAGCGTGACCGCGGCGTCAAACCTTCCCGCCATCAGCGTTTGAATCAAGCTGTCGAGCACACGGTTGAGCGTGTAGGCGTAGTCAGCGCCGTCAGCGCCGCGAATGGTCACGGTGTCGCTCATCGCGCCTCTCTTGTCGTCGCCGACGATAGCCGATAGCGCCAACGCATGCAGATTCATATCGCTGGCATCACCGTGGGTCTGGCCGCTGCCGTCGGTTGCCTCCTGGTGGCGCCGCTCAACCAGGGTTGCGTGACCGCCCAACCAGCCGACCTGGATGCCGTGGCGCGACTGGCGCTCAGCCCGGCCGGCAGCCACCTGACAGGCACGCCGCTGGGACTCGACGCCCCGGTCGTGGTCAATCGCCGTGATTTCGCCTGGGCCCTCGATTTCGATGACAGCTCCTCGACGTTGGCATTTGTTCACCATGTGTCGACCCACATGGAGCTGACGGTCACCGGCGTGTCGCCGCTGGTGCCGGCCTTTCAGGAGAAGCTCAACAAGAGCGAATTCGACAACGAGGACGTCGTCATCGATGGCGACCGCGTCTTGGTGCCGTCGCGGCAGGGCGTGCTGCGGGCTCTCGACCGCGCCACCGGGCGCCTGTTGACCGAGGTCACGATGGGCGAGCCATTGCTGCGGGTGGCCGTTGACGGCGAGCACGTCTTTGCCGCCTCAGCCGATGGACGCGTGCTGGCATTTGACCGCTCCCTTGCCTTCATCGGCGAGAGCGTGCTGCACAAGGACGAAGTGCGGGGCCTGGTGGCCTTGACCGGTGGCCGCGTCATGACGGCGTCGATGGACGGCACCCTTATCATCAGCCACGTCGCCCCCGCCGCCAAGGCGCTGGTCCGGCTGCCGACGTCGCCGCTGGCCTCGGGGGATCAGGTTTTTCTGACCCACCTCGATGGGCGGCGCGCCATCGCCACCATCCGCGACGCCCGCCAAGCGACCACGGTCATTTCTCGCGCCGCCGTCAAGCGCCTGGAGCTGCCGGGCACCCCCGACGGTCGGCTCCTGCCGGTGTTGACCGCCGAGGGTGAGCAGCAACTGCCCGCCATTGCTCTGGGTGAGCTCCGCCTGCGCACCTTGTCCGTCGGCGTCATGGTGGCCGCCGTCTGCGACAGCTGCGTGCCCGCGGGCGCCGAGCTCGTCCTGGGTGCTGATGTCTTGGGTCGCATCTCACTGGTCGAGGACGTCGCTGCTGGCGATGTGGTGGCCCGCCCCGTCGAGGGGGCCGCTGGGGTGGCCTTGACGCCTGGCGCGCTGACATTCGTCGTTGAGCAGACCACAAACTTGCCAGGGCCAGCCAATGACCTCGATGTGAGCGGGAGTGGGGCCCTGGTGACGTTCAGCCAACAGAAGGCCGAGCGCAGCTTTGACCTGCACGATGCCGAGCGAAAAGGGAACTTCCCACCGCCGTCGCCCGCGTCCGGCGCAGCCATCATTGACGTCGTCACCGGTGCCATCGGTCAACGCATGGTCGGGCAACATCTGGGCTTCGC
>CAJBHN010001142.1 GCA_903952805.1 uncultured Myxococcales bacterium
CCAACCAAGAAGGCGCCAACCAAGAAGGCGCCAACCAAGAAGGCGCCAACCAAGAAGGCGACGACCAAGAAGGCGCCGGCCAAGAAGGCGCCGGCCAAGAAGTCGACGACCAAGAAGGCGACCAAGAAGGCGCCCGCCCGGGCACGCTGATGGCGACGGGTGGGTCGGTGCTCGAGCGGAAACGCTCGGTGCTGGTCGTCGACGATGAGCCCGCCATCGGCACGCTCTTGTCGAGGTATTTGGCCGCCAAGGGCTTTGATGTCGTCGCCGTCTATGATGGCAATCGGGTGCTGGCGGCCATCGCACAGCGACGACCCGATGTGATCCTGCTCGACCTCATGATGCCCGGCATGGGCGGCATGGAGGTCCTGCAGGCGCTGCGCGCCGGCGGCATCGACGTCCCCGTCATCATCATGACGGCGATGACCGACACCGCGCACCTGACCGCGGCCATTGAAGCCGGGGCCATCGACTCGGTCACCAAACCCTTCTCCCTGCCAAAGCTCCTCGACCGGATCCAGCAGGTCCTGGTGGTCCCGGTAGCGTCGCTGACCGACCAGGCCATTGTCGACGCTGACGTCGTCGACGGCGACGAGGAATTCGTCATCCTGGCCCCCATGGCGCGACCACCCGCGCTGATCGACGACGAAGCCAGCATTCCCAACGCCGCCATGATGAGCATCCACAGCGTCGATTACGTCGACAGCATCGACGTGGTGGACAGCGGCATCCCATCGCCCGCCACCGGTTCAGCGTCCATCTCGCTGCCTGCAGATGCACGCGCGATGGCGTTGCCATCGACAGGCACGTCGACGTCGATCTTCGCCCGCTTGCGGGGACTGACCCGACGCGTCGTCCCCGTCCAACAGCCGACCCTGCAGGCCGGCGTCATCCTCGCTGACCGCTATCGCCTGCATCGGCCCCTGGGCACGGGCTCGTTTGGCACGGTCTGGCAAGCGCGCCACATCGAATTGGACCTCGACGTGGCCGTCAAAGTGCTTCATCGGGACGCCCAACCGGTCCGCCCCAACGAGTCCGCCCTGCAAAGCTTTCGCAAGGAAGCGGTGCTGCTGGCGCGCGTGCAGAGTGCCTTCTGCGTGCGGGCCACGGACTTCGGCGTCACCGACGAAGGCCATGCCTGGCTCGTCATGGAATTGCTGCGGGGCGAAACCCTGCGCCAGCACCTCACCCGCGCTGGCCCCCTGCCGCTGTCGTTCGCCTGTGGGGTCACCGCTGACGTCTGCGAAGCCCTCGCCAGTGCCCACCGCCACGGCGTCATCCACCGCGATGTCAAAGCCGCCAACGTCTTTGTCGCCGACACCACCGACGATCCACCGCGCCGTGCCATCAAGCTCATCGACTTTGGTGCGGCCAATGCCGTCGACGACGAAAACGTCGGCATCGTGCTGGTCGGGACCCCGTCGCATATGGCCCCCGAGCGCTTCACTGCCGCCCGGGGGACACCCCAGACCGACGTCTATGCCGCCGGCGTCATGCTGTTGCACCTGCTGACGGGCAGCGTGCCCTACCATGCGGAGGACCTCGCCGACCTCGCCGACCTGCACCGAGATGCGCCGATCCCGCGCCCGTCATCGCTGCGCCCCGAACTGACCGCCGTTGACGCCGTCGTCGCCCGTCTGCTCGCCAAGGATCCAGCGCAGCGACCCGCCGCCGCCGCCGCCGCCGCCGCCTTGCGAGCCATCGCCGAGCGCTGATCGACAACGCCAACACCAGGCAAAAGCAGCCAACATGGCATTCCGTTTGCCCAGTGCTCGGGACGTCGCTATGCCCGGCCCATGTTTGGTTTTGGAAAAAAACACGCCGATCTCGACAAGACCCTCGCTGACAAACAGGAGCAGGTCCTCGCGGCCTTAAACGCCCTGCCTTGTCCACCCATCGCCGACCACCTCGTCGACGACCGCGTCGTCGATGCCTTGCGCGTTGATGAAACCGAAGGTGGCAAGAGCAAGCGCGTCGTCGTCGAAGTCGTGCTGCCGACCATGGCGCTCAAGGGCAAGGCCGCTTTGCTGACCAGCATCGAACGCGCCGTGAAGGGCGTCCTGGGCGACGTGCCCGTCCACGTCGAGGTCAGCAGCGACGTGCAACCCGCCGTCCCCATGACCAACGGCAAAGGGGGCATCCCCGGCATCAAGAACGTCGTGCTGGTGGCGTCGGGCAAAGGTGGCGTCGGCAAGAGCACCGTCGCCTCCAACCTCGCCACCGCCCTCGCGGGCCTCGGCTGCAAGGTTGGCCTCCTCGACGCCGACATCTACGGCCCATCGGCACCGACCATGTTCGGCATCTCCGACGGCACGCGACCGGGCACGGCCCCCTCCGCCGACCCCAACAAACCCATGCTGGTGCCGCTGGAGCGCTTTGGCGTGAAGCTGATGTCGATCGGCTTTCTCGTCGACACCCAGACCGCGATGGTGTGGCGCGGCCCCATGATCGCGTCGGCGGCCATGCAGCTGTTCAAGGACGTGATGTGGGGTGAGCTTGACTACCTCATCGTCGACATGCCCCCGGGCACCGGCGACGTCCAGCTCACCATCTCGCAGCAGGTCGTTGTGGCTGGCACCGTCGTCGTCAGCACGCCGCAAGACGTGGCCCTCGCCGACGTCATCCGCGCCAAGGCCATGTTCGACAAGGTGTCCATCCCCTGCCTCGGCGTCGTCGAGAACATGAGCTACTTCATCTGCGACGGCTGCGACAAACGCCATGAGATCTTCCTGCACGGTGGCGCCCGACATGCAGCCGAGCGGATGCTCGTCCCCTTCCTCGGTGAGATCCCCATCGAGCCCGGCGTGGTCAAAGGCGGCGACATGGGCGAGCCCGTGGTCCACAAGCACCCCGAATCCCAATCGGCCAAGGCCTTCGTCGCCCTCGCCGAGGAGGTCGCGACGGCGCTGGCCAAGACCGCGTTTGACAACCCCGAAGCCCTCGCCCAGCCGACCTTGTCCATCTCGGGCGGCTCGCTGCAGGACCAGGGCAAGAAGCCCAAAAAGGGCCTTCCCGTCGTCAGCTGACAGCAACTGGCCGGCTGTTTCTCCCTCGACGGCGCCCCCACCGGGCGCCGTTGGTCATCGAGCCGCGCATGACGACGACGACGACGGCGACGGCGATGACGGCGACGACGACTCAGACCGGCAGAGCCATGTCTTTCAAGCGGGGATCCTGGGGACCGGCAACGGTCTGGACGAAGACACCGTGTCGTTGCAGGTACTCGAGGCCGTTTTCGCCGGCGTAGCCGCCGCCCACGACGATGACGCGGGTCAGGCCGGCGTGATGGATGAGCTTGGCGCACATCATACAAGGCTCACCGGTGACGACGAGCCAGGCCCCCTTGGTGGCCACGCCCGACGCGGCGCAATTGCAGATGACGTTCATCTCAGCGTGATGGCAGCCGATTTCCATGCGGGTGCCTGACTGGATCCCCATGGTGTCGCGCAGACAGCTGTCGCCGCCGCACAACTCACCACCGCCGCGGGGCCCACCGTTGTAGCCGTCCATCAGCACGACGTTTCTGTCCGGGTCGAGCAACAAGGCGCCGAATTTCCGCCGCGGACAGTTGGAGGCGTTCGCCAACACCAGGCATTGCTCGATGCGAATCCGGATGTGCTTTTCTTTCACCGCTGCTCCCGTGGCTCATCGACGTCGTCGTTGTTGCTTCTACTCCACCTGAACACGGCGAGCGACGATTCGGCGGGTCGCGCCCCAAAGTGGAAGGTGCCCTCGTCGAAAGACGGCGCCACCACCGCCGACCTGCTGGGTAAACTCCAGACCGCTGAAGGGCAAAAGCTCCTTGGCCAACTCGTCGAGCAAATCAAGCCCCACACCGATGTGGCCGACCTGATCCTCGAGCCAACTCCCAAGCGGACGTCGCCGACGGACCGCTTCGAGAGCAAGATAAGGACCCCACTCGCAGCACCGACCTCAAGGCCGCCATGGTCGCCGAGGGGCTCGACGGCTCGAAGATCCACGTTCACACCGAGTCCTCAGCCTCCAAGGCGCCGCCCTCTACCAGGCCACCATCGCCATCAACCAGCACTTCGGCGTGAGCTTGCGGGCGAGCCTCAAAGCCCCCGGCGGTCAGCAGTCGCCCCTGTTTGTCGACAAGGCCAACGTGCAGTTCAGCGAGGGGAAACTGCACCTGGTGGACAGCGACGAAACCCCGAAGGAGCGCTTCGAAGGGCATTTCGGCCACTTCTGTCGGGTGCTGGTGGGCGGACTGTTGGCGCAGCGCCTGAAACGCGCTCCCACCGAGGCTGAAGTGGGTCAGGACCTCAAGGCGCTGCTGGCCAATCAATCCGTCGATGGCACGCCATGGTTGCAGCAGCTGGGCCGTTCGGCCGACCCCGCCGACCAGGCTTTGCTCAAGACGCTGTCCTGAGGAGGAGGGCTTTGACCAGCCCTCCGCCCCCACCCATCTCAGTCGGGCTTGAAACCGTTGCGGCTGTGGGCACCGTCGCAGAACGGCTTGTTGGCCGAGTGGCCGCAGCGGCACAGGTACACATCGGGCTTGGTCTTTGGGACCATGGCGTTGCCAGCGGCGTCCTTGACCTCGACGTCGCCTTCGACCTTGAGGGGACCATTGGGCAGGACGGTGACTTTCACGGCGCTCATGGGACACTCCAGCTGGGTCAGTCGCACGAGATGTGCTGAAACGGACCATGGTCCGCTTACTATGCCCAGCGGCGCGGGTCAACACGTTGACGCCCCGAGCGTCGATTGGGCACCGACCATGAAAAGCCACCCCGAAGGGGGCGGCGGGACCAGCGCTACACGCTGCCGTGACCTCAGAAGGTCAGGCCAATATGCGCGATTGCAGGTCACCTACCGACGCCAGTGTGGTACCGGCCTCACCACGGCTCAGC